>NZ_JBPQTV010000023.1:0-38393 GCF_051386515.1 Streptomyces sp. URMC 123
CGCCCCCACCACGTACCCCTCGCCCCGTGGCTCGGTGGGCTCCGCGTGCGCGGGCAGGGCGATGGCCGAAAGCAGAACCGCCGCCGCGGCCACCGCGGTCGCTCGGGCCGGTCGCCGCCGCTCGTATCTCGTCCGTGCCATGGTGTGTCCCCTCCTCGGCCCGACAGGTCAACGGTCAGCCTTCCGTGACACTCGGTTGAGGGACAAGACATCCGGCGGGGATGGAATTGGCCATATCATCCGTAATCGCATATGCGCTCGGTATTCGACCGGACGCGCGGCAGGAGCGCGCCCCGCACCACGCGCGCCGGGCGCACCCGCCGACACAGTGAACGCGAGTTGTGGGTGACGCGCGGCGCGCGCCGCTACCGTCGAAGGGTGAAGGCCATTCGTCGATTCAGCGTGCGCCCCGTCCTTCCGGAACCCCTACGACCGCTCAGCGAGCTGGCGCGCAATCTGCGCTGGTCCTGGCATCCCGAGACCCGCGAGCTGTTCCAGGCCGTCGACCCCGACGGCTGGCAGGCGGCGGGCGGCGATCCCGTACGCGTCCTCGGCGCCGTCCCCGCCGCGCGCCTGGCCGAACTGGCCCAGGACCGCAGATTCCTGCGGCGGCTCGCCGCCGCCGCCGACGACCTGGACGACTATCTCACCGGCCCGCGCTGGTACCAGACCGCGTCATCGGACGGCGAACTCCCCGCCGCCGTGGCCTATTTCTCGCCCGAATTCGGCATCACCGCCGCCCTGCCGCAGTACTCCGGCGGCCTGGGCATCCTCGCCGGCGACCACCTCAAGGCCGCCAGCGACCTCGGCGCCCCCCTGATCGGCGTCGGGCTCCTCTACCGCCATGGTTACTTCCGCCAGTCGCTCTCCCGCGACGGCTGGCAGCAGGAGCAGTACCCCGTCCTCGACCCCCACGAGATGCCGCTCGCTCTGCTGCGCGAAGCCGACGGGCGGCCCTGCCAGGTCGCCCTCGCCCTGCCCGGCGGCCGCTCGCTGCGCGCCCACGTCTGGCAGGCACAGGTCGGCCGGGTGCCGCTGCTGCTGCTCGACTCGGACGTGGAGGAGAACGACCCCGGCGAGCGGGACGTGACCGACCGGCTCTACGGCGGCGGCAGCGAGCACCGGCTGCTCCAGGAGATGCTGCTGGGCATCGGCGGGGTGCGCGCGGTGCGCGCCTACTGCCGGCTCACCGGCCACGCCGCGCCCGAGGTGTTCCACACCAACGAGGGGCACGCCGGCTTCCTCGGCCTGGAGCGCATCCGCGAACTCAGCGAGGAGGGCCTGGACTTCGACGCCGCGCTGGAGGCCGTCCGGGCGGGCACCGTCTTCACCACCCACACCCCCGTGCCCGCGGGCATCGACCGCTTCGACCGCGAGCTCGTCGCCCGCCACTTCGGCGAGGGCGGCGAGCTGCCCGGCGTGGACGTCACCCGCGTCCTCCAGCTCGGCATGGAGACCTATCCGGGCGGCGAGGCCAACCTGTTCAACATGGCCGTGATGGGGCTGCGGCTGGCCCAGCGCGCCAACGGGGTCTCCACCCTGCACGGCCAGGTGAGCCGCTCCATGTTCGCCGGCCTGTGGCCCGGGTTCGACCCGGAGGAGGTGCCCATCACCTCCATCACCAACGGGGTGCACGCCCCCACCTGGGTCGCCCCCGAGGTGCTCCGGCTCGGCGCCCGCCAGGTGGGCGCCGAGCGCGTCGAGGACGCCCTCGCCGTCGGCTACTCGCACCGCTGGGACGCCGTCGCCGACATCCCCGACCAGGAGATCTGGGACGTCCGGCGGGCCCTGCGGGAGCAGCTCGTGGAGGAGGTGCGGGCGCGGCTGCACGCCTCCTGGCGCCAGCGCGGCGCCGGCTCCGCCGAACTCGGCTGGATCGACTCCGTGCTCGACCCCGAGGTGCTCACCATCGGCTTCGCCCGGCGGGTCCCCTCCTACAAGCGGCTCACCCTGATGCTCCGCGACCGCGAGCGGCTGACGGAGCTGCTGCTCCACCCGGAGCGGCCGATCCAGATCGTGGTCGCCGGCAAGGCCCACCCCGCCGACGACGGCGGCAAGCGCCTCGTCCAGGAGCTCGTCCGGTTCGCCGACGACGCCCGGGTGCGGCACCGCATCGTCTTCCTGCCGGACTACGGCATGGCCATGGCCCGCACCCTCTACCCCGGCTGCGACGTCTGGCTCAACAACCCGCTGCGCCCGCTGGAGGCGTGCGGCACCTCCGGGATGAAGGCCGCTCTCAACGGCTGTCTCAACCTCTCGGTCCTGGACGGCTGGTGGGACGAGTGGTACGAGCCGGACTTCGGCTGGGCCATTCCCACGGCCGACGGCGCGGCCACCGACGAGGACCGGCGCGACGCCCTGGAGGCCGCGGCCCTCTACGAGCTGATCGAGGACCGCGTCGCCCCCGCGTTCTACGACCGGGGCCGCGGCGGGCTGCCCGACCGCTGGATCGAGATGGTCCGCAGGACCCTGGCCGGCCTCGGCCCCAAGGTGCTCGCCGGGCGCATGGTCCGCGAGTACGTGGAGCGGCTCTACGCCCCGGCCGCGCGGGCCCACCGGGCGCTGGACGCGGGCACCGCCCGCGAGCTGGCGCAGTGGAAGGCCAAGGTGCGGGCCGCCTGGCCGCGGGTGGCGGTCGACCACGTGGAGGCGGGCATGGCCCCCTCCGGCACCACGGCCGAGCTGGGCTCCACCCTCTCGCTGCGGGTGCGGGTGGCGCTCGACGGGCTCGCCCCCGAGGACGTGGAGGTCCAGGCGCTGGCCGGGCGGGTCGACGCGGAGGACCGGATCAGCGACGCCGTCTCCGTGCCGCTGAAGCCGACCGGCGGCCCGGACCTGGAGGGGCGCTGGCTCTACGAGGGCCCGCTGGCGCTGGACCGCACGGGTCCGTTCGGCTACACCGTGCGCATCCTGCCGGCGCACCGGCTGCTGGCCAGCCGGGCCGAGCTGGGGCTGGTCGCGGTGCCGGTGGACGGCGGCGGCGAGGCGGCCGGGGTGCTGATGCGCTGACGGCGCCGGCCTCGCGCGCTCGCGAGGCGGACGCGGCCCGGTGCCCGGGAGCGGGGAACGCTCCCGGGCACCGTCGTCGTGCCGTGCCGTGCCGTGCAGTGCAGTGCTGTGCTGTGCCGTGTTCTACGGGGGCCGGCCGTGCTGTCCCCGCTCCCGGTGCCGGGGCGATCAGAAGGTCAGCCGCCAGCTGTTGATGTGCCCGGTGTCCTGGGCGTACGCGTCCTGGACCCGCAGCTTCCAGGTGCCGTTCGCCGCCTCGGCGGAGGCGTCCACCACGTACTGCGCCTTGACGTTGTCCGCGGAGTCGGAGGCGTCGGAGTTCTTCAGCCGGTAGGCCGTGCCGTCCGGGGCGAGCAGGTCGATCACCAGGTCGCCCCGGTAGGTGTGGACGATGTCCACGTCGACCTTGAGGGTGCTCGGCGCGTTGCCGGTCCGGGTGACGTTGATCGAGGAGGTGGCCGTCGAGACATCGCCGATCGGGACGTCGTCGGTGTTCTCGAACACCGTTCCGCCGCCGGAGGTGTTGACCGTCCAGGTGAACGAGGTGGTGGCGGTCTTGTTCGCCGAGTCGGTGACGGTGACGGTCACCGTGCTGGTGCCGGCGGTGGTCGGGGTGCCGGAGATCAGGCCCGTGGCGCTGTCGATCGTCAGCCCGGCGGGCAGCCCGGTGGCGGTGTGGCGCAGCGCGCCGGGGGCGGTGCTGGTGGCTTTGATCTGGAGGCTCGCCGGCTGGCCGACCGTGCTGGTCTGGTTGCCCGGGTGGGTGATGGTGACGCCCTCGCTGACCCGCGGGCCCACGTTCACCCCGGCCCAGGCGTTGGCCACGGCGTTGTACGAGGCGCTGCCCTGGCCGAAGAGCGACGCGGCGACCTCCAGGGTCTTGGTGCGCGCCTCGGCGTACGTCGTCCTGGTGCCGAACTTCTCGGTCAGCGCCTTGTACCACACCTTCATCGCGTTCTCCCGGCCGATGCCGGTCACGGGGAGGCCGTCGGAGGTGGGGCTGTCGTACGTGACGCCGTTGATGGTCTTCGTCCCGCTGCCCTCGGAGAGCAGATAGAAGAAGTGGTTGCCCACGCCGGAGGAGTAGTGGACGTCGATGTTGCCGATGCCCGCGTACCAGGAGTCCTTGGAGCGGCCGTCCTTGCTGGGCTTGTCCATGTAGCGCAGCGGGGCGCCGGTGCCATGGATGTCGATCTTCTCGCCGACGAGGTAGTCACCGACGTCCCTGGGGTTCTGGGCGGCGAACTCCACGGCGGCGGCGAAGATGTCGGAGGTCGCCTCGTTGAGCCCGCCGGACTCCCCGCTGTACTCCAGCCCGGCCGTGGACGAGGTCAGCCCGTGGGTCATCTCGTGGGCGGCCACGTCGATGGAGGTGAGCGGCCGCTGGTTGTTCTGGCCGTCGCCGTAGGTCATGCAGAAGCAGCCGTCGGACCAGAAGGCGTTGACGTAGTTGTTGCCGTAGTGGACCCGGGAGTAGGCGCCGACGCCATCGCCCCTGATGCCGCTGCGGCCGTGCGTGTTCTTGTAGTAGTCCCAGGTCAGGGCGGCGCCGTAGTGGGCGTCCACGCCGGCGGTCTGGGGGTTGGCCGGGGTGCCGTCGCCCCAGGTGTCGTCGGGGTCGGTGAACAGCGTGCCGGTGCCCGACGAGCCGCGGTTGAGGTTGTACGTCTTGTGGTTGCCGCGGGTGGAGTCGGTCATCGAGTACGAGGGGATCGTGCCGATGGTGACCGTGCCGCTGTACTGGCTGTGGCCGGTGCCGTTGCGGACCGCCTGGTACTCGTACAGCTTCGCGCCGCTGGTGGCGTCGGTGACGACATGCAGCTCGTTGGGCGTGCCGTCGCCCTGCACCCCGCCGACGACGCTCTCCCAGGCCAGCAGCGGCTTGCCGGCGGCGACCCACACGACCTTGCGGGGAGCCGTACGGCGGGCGTCGGTGTCCCGGGCGCCCTTGCCCCTGGCCGAGGCCACGGCCTGCTGCCACGCGGTCTCCGCGGAGACCTTCGCGGTGGTGCCGGGGACCGCGATGCGGGTCTCGACGGACTTGGTGACGCCCCGCACGGCGCCGCTGCCCGTGGCGGCCACGATCAGGTCGCCGCCCAGGACGGGCAGCCCCTCGTAGGTGCGCTCGTAGCGGGTGTGCAGGGTGCCGTCGACGTTCTTGACGACATCGCGGACGACCAGCCGCTCCGCGGGGCCCAGGCCCAGGGTGCGGGCGGTCGCGTCCCGGGCGGTGTCCGCCCGGCGCAGCAGCTCGGCCCGTTCGGCCGGGGAGAGCGGGGCGGGCAGGGCGCCCGGGTTCGGCTCGGCGGCGATGGTGCCGCCCGCGGCGCCGGTGGTGGCGCCGGCGTCGGGGCGGGCGCTGGCGCCGTCGGCCTGGGCACCGACGGCGAGCATCGCGGACAGGGCGACGACGGCGCCGGTGGCGACGGCGCGTCTGGAGGGGGTGCGTCTCACGCGGACTCCTTTGCCGCGGCCGCGCCACGCTCGCGCGGCCGGTGGGGGTACCGGAGGCTCGGTGTGCCGTCCGGGCGGTGCGGGGGCGGTGCGTGTGGGGCGTGGGGGAGAGACGTCCCTGGGCCCGACCGGCCCGAGGCCGGCGCGTGCGGCGCGACGCGATGCGAGGAGGAGCCCGCGGAACGCGCGGGTCCCGGGGGGCCGGCGGTGTCCGAGGAACCGGCGGTGTCCGGGGCCCGGATGTGCCGGGGCACAGGGGGCGAGCTGGTCGCACTGCGTCGAGCCGGGCTGCGCCGAGCGGTGGGGAGCTGGTGCGATCGAAGGCGTCAGGGACGTGACCGGGGCCCAGATGTGCGGTCGGTGGGGGAGCTGCGCCACGGACGAGGGAAGCGTGGCATCAGGCGCATGCACATGTCATGACTGCGGTGCCAAGTTTCGCGACGGCGGAGCCAAGTTGGCCAGAAGTCGTTCGTTGACCGTCATGCGCTGTTCGCTCAGCGGACATCAGGCCAGGCTCTCGCGCCAGGCCCGGTGCAGGGCCGCGAACCGGCCGCCGCCCCCGATCAGCTCCGCGGGCGCGCCGTCCTCGACGATCCGGCCCCCCTCCATCACCAGCACCCGGTCGGCGATCTCCACCGTCGACAGCCGGTGCGCCACGACCACCGCCGTGCGGCCCCGCAGCACCGTCGCCATCGCCCGCTGCACCGCGCGCTCACCCGGAATGTCCAGCGAGGACGTCGCCTCGTCCAGAATCAGCACCCCGGGGTCGGCCAGCAGCGCGCGGGCGAACGCCACCAACTGGCGCTGTCCGGCGGAGATCCGGCCACCGCGCTTGCGCACATCCGTGGCATAACCCTCCGGCAGGGCGGCGATGAAGTCGTGCGCCCCCATGGCCTTCGCGGCCCGCTCGATCTCCTCGGGCGTCGCGTCCGGGCGCCCGAGGGCGATGTTTTCGGCCACCGTGCCGGAGAAGAGGAACGCCTCCTGGGTCACCATCACCACCCCGCGCCGGAGGTCGGCCGTGGCCAGCTCGCGCAGATCCGTCCCGTCCAGCAGCACGCGACCGGTCGTGGGGTCGTAGAAGCGGGCCAGCAGCTTCGCCAGCGTCGACTTGCCCGCGCCCGTCGACCCGACGACGGCGACCGTCCGGCCGGCCGCCAGGGTCAGATCGAGGCGCGGCAGCACCTCCGCGCCCGCGCGATAGGCGAACGACACCCCCTCCAGCACGACCTCGCGGCCCGGTCGCCCCGCCGGCCGCGCGGGCAGCGGCCGCGGCCGCTCCGGCTCCGGCACCGACGGGCGCTGGGCCAGCAGCGCCGCGATCTTCTCCAGCGATGCCGCCGCCGACTGATAGGAGTTCAGGAACATGCCCAGCCGGTCGATCGGGTCGTACAGCCGCCGCAGATAGAGCACCGCCGCGGCCAGCACCCCCAGCGCCAGGGAGCCGCTCGCCACCCGGTGCGCGCCCCACACCACCGTGACCGCCACCGCCGTGTTCGCCACCGTCCGGGAGCAGCACACATAGCGGGCCATCTCCAGCACGGCGTCCCCGTTGGTCCGCTCATGGCGCCGGTTGAGCTCGGCGAAGGCCGCGTCGTTGGCCCGCTCGCGGCGGAACGCCTGCACCGGGCGGATGCCGTTCATCGTCTCGGTGAACTTCACGATGACCGCCGCCATCGCGGTCGACCGCCGCCGGTGCGCCCTCAGCGACCGGCGCCGGAAGGAGCGCACCAGCAGCCACAGCGGGCCGAAGGAGAGCAGCGCCGCCGCGCCCAGCCCCCAGTCCAGCCAGAGCAGCAGCACCGAGATGTAGACCACCGACAGGGCCACCCCGATCAGCTCCTGGAGGCCCTCCTCCACCAGGTCGCGCAGCGACTCGACGTCCGTGGTGGCGCGGGAGATCAGCCGGCCCGAGGTGTAGCGCTCGTGGAAGTCCAGGCTCAGCGCCTGGGCGTGGCGGAAGATCCGGCCCCGCAGGTCCAGCAGCACGTCCTGGCCCACCCGGGCCGCGACCCGTACGTACGCGTACTGGAGCAGCGCCGCGGCGAGCGCGCAGATCGCGTACGCTACGCCGACCGCCAGCAGCGGTCCCGTGTCGCCCGCGCGCAGGGCGGGCACGGCGCGGTCGATGGCGTACGCGACGAGCAGCGGGCCCGCCTGGACGGCGGCCTGCTGGAGCAGCACGACCACGGCGGTGAGCCGGACCCGGGCGCGGTGCGGGGCGAGCAGCGACCGCAACAGGGCGCGCTGGGCGCCCCGGGGGGCCGGGAGGCGGTCCCGCTCCTCGTACCCGGCGGCGGCCCCGCCACCGGCCCCGGCGCCGGCCTCGGCTCCGGCGGGAGCCTCCCTGGTCCCGTCGCCGGGCGCGGCGGGGGACGTGGCGCTCGTCGTCATCCCGGCGACCCTCCTTCCCGTGGCAGCCCCTCCGGGCGGTTCGGGGCGCCGGACATCAGCTCCCGGTACTCGGCGCTGGAGCCCAGCAGCTCCCGATGGGTGCCCACCGCCGCGATCCGCCCGCCGGAGAGCAGGGCCACCCGGTCGGCGAGCAGCACGGTGGAGGGGCGGTGGGCGACCACCAGTGCGGTGGTGGTCGCCAGCACCTGGCGCAGGGCCGCCTCCACCAGGGCCTCGGTGTGCACGTCCAGGGCCGACAGCGGGTCGTCCAGCACCAGGAAGCGGGGGCGGCCGACCACCGCCCGGGCCAGGGCCAGGCGCTGGCGCTGCCCGCCGGACAGCGACAGGCCCTGCTCGCCCACCTCGGTGCCGGCCCCCTGGGGCAGCGCGTGGACGAACTCGGCGGCCTGGGCCACCTCCAGGGCGCGGTCGAGATCGGCCTCCCCGGCGCCGTCCGCGCCCATGAGGACGTTCTCGCGCACGCTCGCGGAGAACAGCGTGGGCTCCTCGAAGGCGACCGCGACCAGCTCCCGCAGCCGGGCGCGCGGCAGGGTGGTGATGTCCACCCCGTCCAGCGTGATCCGGCCGGCGGTCGGCTCCAGCAGCCGGGGGACCAGGGCGGTCAGCGTGGTCTTGCCGCAGCCGGTGGCGCCGACGAGGGCCATGGTCTCGCCGTGGGCGACGCGCAGATGCACGCCGTCGAGGACCGGAGGACTGCCCGGCGGGGCGTCGGCGTAACGGAACCCCACGTTTTCGAACCGCAGCCCGTCACCGGTGAGCGGGGCCCGCCCGCCGCCCGTGAGCGGCGCCCGCCCGTCGCCGTCCCGAGGGCGTACGGCGCCCACTTGCTCCCGGTCCCGCGGCACCGGCACGTCCAGCACCTCGAAGTACCGCTCGGCGGCCGTCGCCGCCTCCTGCGTCAGGGCCAGCAGAAAGCCGATCGACTCCACCGGCCAGCGCAGCGCCAGCGCCGTCGAGAGGAACGCCACCAGCGTGCCCGCCGTCAGCTCGCCGTCCGCCACCCGCACCGACCCCAGCACCAGCGCCGCGCCGATCGCGAGCTCCGGCAGCAGCACGATCACCGCCCACAGCCCGCCCAGCAGCCGCGCCTTGTGCAGCTCGGTGCCGCGCAGCGACGCCGACAGTCCCCGGAACCGCCGGGCCTGGCTGCGGTGCCGGCCGAAGCCCTTGATCACACGGATGCCGAGCACGCCCTCCTCGACCACCGTCGTCAGGTCCCCGGCCTGGTCCTGGGCCCGGCGGGAGGCCGCCGCGTACCGCGCCTCGAAGACCGAGCACAGCACCATCAGCGGGGCCACCGGGGCGAGCAGCACCAGCCCCAGCGTCCACTCCTGCTGGAGCAGGATCGCGCAACCGAACACGATCGTGGTGGCGTTGACCAGCAGGAACGTCAGCGGGAAGGCGAGGAACATCCGCAGCAGCGTCAGATCGGAGGTGCCCCGGGAGAGCAGCTGGCCGGAGGGCCAGCCGTCGTGGAAGGAGACCGGCAGCCGCTGCAGATGGCGGTAGAGGGCCTCGCGCAGGGACGCCTCGACCGCCGCCAGCGGCCGGGCGATCAGCCAGCGCCGCATACCGAACAGCCCCGCCTCGGCCAGCCCCAGCCCGAGCAGCAGCGCGCCCCCGAGCAGCACCCCGCCCGCGTCCCGCTCCGCCACCGGCCCGTCCACCATCCACTTGAGCACCAGCGGAATGAGCAGCGCCAGCGACGAGGCCACCACGGCGCACAGCGCCGCCGCGGCCATGCGCGCCCGGGCGGGCCGCACATGGGGCCACAGCCGCAGCAGCGAGCGCACGGTGCCGCGTGGCTTCCCGCCGCGCCCCGGCCCGGCCGCGCCGGGCGCGCCGCCCGCCTCCGCTGCCTCCGCCGCCTCCGCCGTCAAGTCCCCTGCGCCCTCCATCGCTTGGGAGCCTACGGCTCACCACTGACAGCGCTCACGCCCTTTTCGGCGGCGGCACCCCCGCAGCGGGCGCCCGCGCGCCGCGCGCCCTCTCCGGCGCCGCCCACGAGCCGGCGCCCACGCCCCACCCGGGCGCCTCACCCGTGCGCCCCGGCCCTGCGCGCCGCTCGTACGCCCCGCGCCGGCACGCCCCGCTCCGGCACGGCCCGCGTCATGCCCGCGCCCGCAACAGCAGCGCCGTGCGCCCCGGCACGGTGATCACCTCGCCCCCCTCGTACGCGGTGCCCGGCTCCGCCGACTGGTCCTCGCGGTCGGTGTCGACCAGCAGTTCGTACGACGCGGCCCACGGCTCCCCGGGCAGCGCGAAGCGGATCGGCTCGCCCCCCGCGTGCAGCACCACGAGGAAGCTGTCGTCCACCACCGGCCCGCCCCGCTCGTCGCGCCCCGGGATGTCCCGGCCGGACAGGTACATCCCCAGCGCGGCCCGCGGGGCGTACCAGTCCGGCTCGGTCATCTCCGTGCCCTCCGGGGTGAACCAGGCCAGGTCCCGCAGCCCCTCCGGGCCCTGCGGGCGGCCGGAGAAGAAGGCGCGCCGGCGCAGCACGGGATGCGCGTGGCGCAGCGCCAGCAGCCGGGAGGCCAGGTCGAAGAGCGCGCGCCAGCCCGGCACCTCCCGCAGCGACCAGTCCACCCAGGAGACCGCGGTGTCCTGGCAGTAGGCGTTGTTGTTGCCGCCCTGGGTGCGGCCCAGCTCGTCACCGGCCAGCAGCATCGGCACCCCGGTCGACAGCAGCAGCGTGGTGAGCAGATTGCGCAGCTGCCGGCGGCGCAGGGCGAGCACCGCCGGGTCCTCGCTCTCGCCCTCCGCCCCGCAGTTCCAGGAGCGGTTGTCGTCGCTGCCGTCGCGGTTGCCCTCGCCGTTGGCCTCGTTGTGCTTGCGCTCGTAGCTCACCAGGTCGCGCAGGGTGAAGCCGTCGTGCGAGGTGATGAAGTTGACCGAGGCGTAGGGGCGGCGCCCGCCCCACGCGTAGAGGTCGCTGGAGCCGGACAGCCGGTAGCCGAGGTCGGCGAGGTCCGGCAGGGCGCCGCGCCAGAAGTCCCGTACGGCGTCGCGGTAGCGATCGTTCCACTCCGTCCACAGCGGGGGGAACGCGCCGACCTGGTAGCCGCCGGAGCCCACGTCCCAGGGCTCGGCGATCAGCTTCACCCGGCGCAGCACCGGGTCCTGGGCGATCACCGCGAGGAACGGCGAGAGCATGTCCACGTCGTGCATCGAGCGGGCCAGCGCCGCCGCCAGATCGAAGCGGAAGCCGTCCACCCCCATCTCCGTGACCCAGTACCGCAGGCTGTCGGTGATCAGCCGCAGCACATGGGGCCGCACCACGTGCAGGGTGTTGCCGCAGCCGGAGTAGTCGGTGTAGCGCCGGGCGTCGCCCTGGAGCCGGTAGTAGCCGCGGTTGTCGATGCCGCGCAGGGAGAGCGTGGGCCCGAGCTCATTGGACTCGGCGGTGTGGTTGTAGACCACGTCGAGGATCACCTCGATGCCGGCGGCGTGCAGCGCCCGCACCATCCGCTTGAACTCGCCGACCTGCTCGCCGCGGGTGCCGGAGGCGGAGTAGGCCGCGTGCGGCGCGAAGTAGCCGATGGAGTTGTAGCCCCAGTAGTTGCGCAGCCCCCGGCGGAGCAGATGGTCCTCGTGCGCGAACTGGTGCACCGGCATCAGCTCGACGGCCGTCACCCCGAGCCGGACCAGGTGCTCGATCGCCGCCGGGTGCGCCAGCCCCGCGTAGGTGCCGCGCAGCGCGGACGGTATCCCCGGGTGGCGCATGGTGAAGCCGCGCACGTGCAGCTCGTAGATGACGGAGTCGGCCCACGGCGTCTTCGGCCGGCGGTCGTCCGACCAGTCGTCGTCGTCGCAGACCACCACGCCCTTGGGGACGTACGGCGCCGAGTCGCGGTCGTCGCGCACGGTGTCGGCCACGTGCTGCTGCGGCCAGTCCCGCACATGCCCGTACACCTCCGGGGGCAGCCGGAAGTCCCCGTCCACCGCCCGCGCGTACGGGTCGAGCAGCAGCTTCGCCGGGTTCCAGCGCGCCCCCGTCCACGGGTCCCAGCGGCCGTGCACCCGGAAGCCGTACCGCCGGCCCGGCCGCACCCCCGGCACGAAGCCGTGCCAGATCTCGTGCGTCAGCTCGGTCAGCGGGCAGCGCGTCTCGGTGCCGTCCTCCGCGAACAGGCACAGCTCCACCGCCTCGGCCCCGCCCGCCCAGAGGGCGAAGTTGGTGCCGGTGACCCCGTCCGGGCCGGCCTTGAACCGGGCCCCCAGGGGCTGCGGGCTGCCGGGCCACACCGGCGGCCCCGCGGCCACCGCCGGCCCGGCCGCCGCTCCCGCCGCCTCCCGGACGGCCGCTTCCGCCGCCTCCCGACCGGCCGCCGCGGCCGTCTCGGCGGCGCGCTCCCCGGCCCGGCCCGGCCGGACCCCGGCCGCGGTGGCCGGCCCGGACCCGTTGGCGGCGGTGGCCACGGCGCCCGGCCGGGCCCCCGCCGCGGCGGGCGGTCGGCCCTCGCCCCCCGGCCCGTTGCGCTGCACTGCCTCCTGCTCGGGTGCGCTCGACACGTGTTCGCCTCCGGCGGCTCTCGGCGGGCCCCGCCCCCCGGCGGGGCGGCGAGGACGGTGCGGACCGGACGACGGGGTCGGTCCGGACGGCCGCCTGCCATGGTCGCAAGACGGGCCCCGGACCGCGAGGGCGCACGGCGTCCCGGCCGGCCCGGCCCCCGCCCGTCACCCGCTGGTCTCCCCGCTGTTCTGCCCCCGATCGGGCGCCCCGTCACGTTGCTCCGCGCCCCGCCCGCTCGTTGGGCCCGGCGTGGACGAGGTGGCGAGACGGTGGGCCGTGGGGGCGCTGGCCGCGCTGACGCTGGCGCTGACCGGATGTCAGGTGGCGGACCTGGGGCTGGGCGGCGCGCCCCGCCCGCCCGAGGAGGCGATCCGGGTGCTCCCGGCGGACGGTGCCACGGGCGTGCGCCCCGACGCCCGGCTGGAGGTGTCGGTGCCGGACGGGCGGCTGGAGCGCGTACGGGTGGCACGGGCGGGGGACGGCGAGCGCGATCCGGTCGCGGGCCGGATCGGCGCCGACGGGCTGACCTGGCGCCCCGCCCCGGGCCATGAGCTGGCGGCGGGCAGCCGATACACCGTGGCCGCCGTCGCCCTGGACGGCCACGGCCGCCGCTCCGCCCGGCACACCACCTTCACCACCGCGGCGCCCCGGCAGCGCCTCATCGGCTTCTTCCGGCCCGAGCACGGCTCCACCGTCGGCACCGGAATGATCGTCTCCTTCGACTTCAACCGCGCGGTGACCCGGCGCGCCGCCGTGGAGCGCGCCATCCGGGTCACCGCCGACCCCCCGGTGGAGATCGCCGCGCACTGGTTCGGCCCCCGCCGGCTGGACTTCCGCCCCCGCCACTACTGGCGCCCCGGCACCCGGGTCACCGTCCGGCTGCGGCTGCGCGATGTGAAGGGCGCGCCGGGGGCGTACGGCAGCCAGCACAAGACCGTGCGGTTCACCGTCGGCCGCGACCGGTCCGCTCTGGTCGACGCCGCCCGGCACACCCTCACCGTGCGCCGCGACGGCCGCCCGGTGGCCACCCTGCCCATCACCGCGGGCGCCCCGGAGAGCAGCACCTACAACGGGAAGATGGTGGTGATGGAGCGTTACGAGATGACCCGGATGAACGGGAACACGGTGGGCTTCGGCGGCGAGTACGACATCCCCGATGTGCCGCACGCCCTCCGGCTCACCCGCTCCGGGACGTTTCTGCACGGCAACTACTGGGCCCCCGAGGACACCTTCGGCACCGCGAACACCAGCCACGGCTGCATCGGGCTGCGCGATGTGCGCGGCGGGTCCGTCACCACCCCCGCGGGCTGGTTCTGGGCCGACACCCTCGTCGGCGACGTGGTGGAGGTGGTCGGCAGCGACGACCGCGTGGTCGCCCCGGACAACGGCCTGGGCGGCTGGAACATGGACTGGCGCGCCTGGCGGGCGGGGTCGGCGCTGTCCTCCGGCTGAGCCGCCGGGACCTGCCTCCGGCCCTCCGCCCCGCCCGGCACCCCGCCGCGTCCGACATGTGCGCCAGTTGGGACCGAATGGTGACATGGGAGGGCAGTCACCCGTCCGACCGTGTGGTTATCTAATCGCCGTGCGCGCGTCAGACGCGCAGGGGAGCGGACCGCGGTACGGGTCCGGGTGAGAGGGAGAGTTCACCGTGAACGTGCAGCCGATATCGGGGGCGCCGCGGGGTCGGCGGAGTCGGCGAGGGGGCGGCGGCCCGGGCCGTCGAGGGGCCGGCCGAGGAGTCAGAGGTCTGATCGCGCTGCCGCTCGGCGCGCTGCTGCTGCTGGGCACCGCCTGCGGCGGCGGGGGCGGCGAGGACGCGGGCCGGGCGGACAAGGCCGGGAGCGCCGGGGTGGACACCCGGGCCTCCCAGGCCGTCGTCAAGATATCCCCGAAGGACGGCGCCCAGGACGTGGCGCCCTACTCCACCCTGAAGGTGACGGCCGAGAAGGGCCGGCTCACCTCGGTGAAGGCCACCGACTCCAAGGGCAATACGCTCGACGGGAAGATATCCGACGACGGTTCGGCGTGGCAGCCCACCGGACACCTGGGCGCCGGCACCACCTACACGGTGAACGCCGTGGCCAAGGACGAGGCCGGCCGCGAGTCGGCGAAGAACGCCACGTTCACCACCCTGGTCCCCAAGGGCACCTTCATCGGCGACTTCACCCCCGAGAACGGGGAGACCGTCGGCGTGGGCATGCCGGTCTCGATCGTCTTCAACCGGCAGATCACCAACAAGCGCGAGGTCGAGCAGGCGGTCAAGGTCACCGCGGAGCCGGCCGTGCCGGTCGAGGGCCACTGGTTCGACGTCGGCGGCAAGGACCGGCTGGACTTCCGGCCGGAGAAGTACTGGGCCGCCGGCACCAAGGTGACCGTCAAGCTCGACCTCAACGGCGTCGAGGGCTCCAAGGGCGTCTACGGCACCCAGTCGAAGACCGTGAACTTCACCGTCGGCCGCAGCCAGGTCTCCGTGGTGGACGCCCAGGCCAAGCAGATGACGGTCACCCGCGACGGCCAACTGATCAAGACGATCCCGATCTCCGCCGGGGCCCCCGCCACCACCACCTACAACGGCCAGATGGTGATCACCGAGAAGTACAAGGTGACCCGGATGAACGGCGACACGGTCGGCTTCGGCGGCGAGTACGACATCAAGGACGTGCCGCACGCGATGCGGCTGTCCACCTCCGGCACCTTCATCCACGGCAACTACTGGTCGGGCCGGTCGACGTTCGGCAAGGTCAACGCCAGCCACGGCTGTGTGGGCCTGTTCGACGTGCGCGGCGGCGGCGACCCGGAGACGCCCGCGGCCTGGTTCTTCCAGAACTCGCTGGTCGGTGACGTGGTCGTGGTGAAGAACTCCAAGGACAAGCAGATCCAGCCGTGGAACGGCCTCAACGGCTGGAACATGGACTGGAGCGAGTGGATCAAGCCGCAGCAGTGAGCCGGGGGCACCCGTAGGCACCGCCGTTAACGGCGGCTAACCTGCCCCCATGACTGTGCATCTTGAGGTCGCCGAAGGCGTGGGCACCATCCGTCTGGACCGCCCGCCGATGAACGCCCTGGACATCGCCACCCAGGACCGGCTGCGCGAGATCGCCGAGGAGGCGGCGCGCCGGGACGACGTGCGCGCCGTGGTGCTGTACGGCGGTGAGAAGGTGTTCGCGGCGGGCGCGGACATCAAGGAGATGCAGGCCATGGACCACGCGGCCATGGTGGCCCGGTCCAAGGCCCTCCAGGACTCCTTCACCGCCGTGGCGCGCATCCCCAAGCCGGTGGTCGCCGCCGTCACCGGCTACGCCCTCGGGGGCGGCTGCGAGCTGGCGCTCTGCGCCGACATTCGGATCGCCGGGGAGAACGCCAGGCTCGGCCAGCCCGAGATCCTGCTGGGGCTGATCCCGGGCGCCGGCGGCACCCAGCGCCTGGCCCGGCTGGTCGGCCCGGCCAGGGCGAAGGACCTGATCTTCACCGGGCGCCATGTCACCGCGGACGAGGCGCTCGCCATCGGGCTCGTGGACCGGGTGGTCCCGGCCGACGAGGTGTACGCGCGGGCGCACGCCTGGGCGGCGAAGCTGGCCCAGGGCCCGGCCCTGGCGCTCCGGGCGGCGAAGGAGTCGGTGGACGCCGGCCTCGAGGCGGACATCGACACCGGCCTGGCCATCGAACGCACCTGGTTCGCGGGGCTGTTCGCGACCGAGGACCGGGAGATCGGCATGCGCAGCTTCGTCGAGGAGGGCCCCGGGAAGGCCAAGTTCCGCTGATCCGGGGGCAGTTCGGCCCGCACGTGCCGGGCCCGGGTGGACGCCCGGGTCCGGCAATGCCCCTTGCGGGGGAATTAGGGGCGGCTTAAAGGCACCTTAACGACGCGCCCGTTCCGCCCCCCGGCCGAGCGCCGCGCCATGGGTATCGGCGCAGGTCAGCATGGGTCGCCCGGGCCCTGGGCAGCCATCGGCATATGCCGCCGCCCCCGTCGGAAGCGGACATTCCGGCAAATGCAATCACCTGGTTCCGGCCCCGGCCGCCACGGCGGACGGCCATCATGGGGGGCATGGCGGGCCTCGAAGGAATGGAGCAGCCGCGTCGGGCAACCGGCACGGCCGCCGCGCGCTGGGTGCCGTCCGTCGAGGACGAGAACGCGCTCAGGGCGCTGGAGCTCTTCGGCAACCCCACGGTCGAGGAGGTGCGGCTGCCGTCCCGCCCGGAGTCGGCGGGCACCGCCCGCCGGCTGACCCAGTCGGTGGTGCTCCGCCACTGGGGCCTCTCCCCGCAGATCGCCGAGCACGCCGTGCTGCTCGTCAGCGAGCTGGTGGGCAACGCCGTGCGGCACACCGGGGCGCGCACCTTCGGGCTGCGGATGGTGCGGCCCCGGGGTCGGCTCCGGGTGGAGGTCCGCGACCCCTCGCGCGGACTGCCCTGTCTGATGCCGGTGCAGGAGATGGACATCAGCGGCCGCGGGCTCTTCCTGGTGGACAAGCTGTCCGACCGATGGGGCGTGGATCTGCTGCCCCGGGGCAAGACGACCTGGTTCGAGATGCGGGTGAACGACCGCTGACGCCCCGGACCCGCGACCGCTGACGCCCCCCATGGCCACGCCGACGCAGACCCCCGCATGCGAAAGGCCCCCAGCCGCCGTCACCGGCGGCCCGGGGGCCTTTGTGTCGACGCCGCGGGCGATAGGGGTGTGCTCGCGGCGGACTCACGACCTGGCCCGGGTCAATGGGGGTCGTGCCACCGACTATCGCAGACCGGCCGCCCGTCCGCCAACGCCGAGAAGGCCGATAAAGGGGGACATAACGGAGCCCTGGTCTAGACGATCCAAGGTGAGCTGCACCACTGGCCTGCAAAGTGACGGCAAGTATGCATGATCGCGAATGATTCAAGGGTGGCTGAATGGCCGATTTCAAAACGCCCGTGAAAGGAGTAGTGGCGCGCGTACGCGCTCGCCCGCTCTTCAATATGCGCGTGAGCACCAGCAGGTGTCCTCCAACCGGTCCGGGGAGTTCGATGCGCACCTTCGCCCGCCGCGCCGCGGCGCTGCTCGCCGCCGCCCTCGTCGTCACCGCGGCGGCCTGTTCGGACTCCGGGTCGGGGTCCGGCTCCCGCGGGCGCGCCGCGGACGCCACGCGGGACGCGCGCTCGGCGTCCCCCGGCGCGGGCCGCCAGGCGGCCCCGGCCGGCCTGCCGGGCATGCCGCCCGTGCTGGACCCGAAGGACATCTACGCCGCCGACCGGCCCGGCATGCTCTCGCCCGTGGTGAAGGACTTCCCCTCCCGGGTCTATGTGCCGAACACCACCTCCAACACGGTGTCGGTGATCGACCCGAAGACGTACAAGGTGGTCGAGACTCTCCGGGTCGGGGTGCAGCCCCAGCACGTGGTGCCCTCCTGGGACCTCAAGACGCTGTGGGTCAACAACAACCGCGGCCATACGCTCACCCCCATCGACCCGGCCACCGGCAAGGTCGGCGCCCCGGTCGACGTGCACGACCCGTACAACCTCTACTTCACCCCGGACGGCAAGTACGCCGTGGTCATGGCCTCGGCCGACCGGGAGCTGGTGTTCCGCGACCCGCACACCATGGAGATCAGGAAGACCGTCCCGGTCTCCTGCTACGGCGTCAACCACGCCGACTTCTCCCCGGACGGCCGCTACTTCATCGTCTCCTGCGAGTTCTCCGGGGAGCTGCTCAAGGTCGACACGGCGAAGATGGAGATCATCGGCCAGCAGCGGCTGCCGTTCAAGGGCGCCATGCCCCAGGACGTGAAGCTCTCGCCGGACGGCAAGACCTGGTACATCGCCGACATGATGGCGCACGGCATGTGGGTGCTCGACGGCGACCGGTTCACCACCCCGAAGCTGATGCCCACCGGCAAGGGCTGCCACGGCCTCTATGTGAGCCGGGACTCGAAGTCGATGTACATCTCCAACCGGGGCGAGGGCACCGTCTCCGTGCTGGACTTCGCCGGCGAGAAGCTCACGGCGAAGTGGAAGCTCTCGGACGGCGCCAGCCCCGACATGGGCGGGGTCTCGGCGGACGGGAACGTGCTGTGGCTCTCCGGCCGGTACGACTCGGAGGTCTACGCGATCGACACCCGCACGGGTCGCCAGATCGCCGAGATCCCGGTCGGCGGCGGTCCCCACGGCCTCGCGGTCTACCCCCAGCCGGGCCGCTACTCCCTGGGCCACACCGGCATCTTCCGCTGACCGGGGGCGATCGGTGCGTGCCGGACCGCCGACGCGGCCCGGCACACACCGGTTCAGCACTCGATGACGTTGACGGCCAGGCCGCCGCGCGCGGTCTCCTTGTACTTGACCTTCATGTCCGCGCCGGTCTCCTTCATGGTCTTGATGACCTTGTCGAGGGAGACGTGGTGGCGGCCGTCGCCCCGCAGCGCCATCCGCGCGGCGGTCACGGCCTTCACCGCGGCCATGCCGTTGCGCTCGATGCAGGGGATCTGGACCAGACCGCCGACCGGGTCGCAGGTCAGGCCCAGGTTGTGCTCCATGCCGATCTCGGCGGCGTTCTCGACCTGCTCGGGCGTGCCGCCCATGACCTCGGCCAGGCCGCCGGCGGCCATGGAGCACGCGGAGCCGACCTCGCCCTGGCAGCCGACCTCGGCGCCGGAGATGGAGGCGTTCTCCTTGAAGAGCATGCCGATCGCGCCCGCGGCCAGCAGGAAGCGGACCACGCCGTCCTCGTCGGCCCCGGGGACGAAGTTGATGTAGTAGTGCAGCACGGCCGGGATGATGCCCGCGGCGCCGTTGGTCGGCGCGGTGACCACCCGGCCGCCGGCGGCGTTCTCCTCGTTGACCGCCATGGCGTACAGGGTGATCCACTCCATGGCGCGGGCCTGCGGGTCGCCCTCGGCGCGCAGCTGCCGGGCGGAGTTCGCGGCGCGCCGGCGGACCTTGAGGCCGCCCGGCAGGATGCCCTCGCGGGACATGCCGCGGGCCACGCACGCCTGCATCACGCGCCAGATCTCCAGCAGACCCGCGCGGATCTCCTCCTCCGTGCGCCAGGCCTTCTCGTTCTCCAGCATCAGCGCGGAGATGGACAGGCCGGTGTCCCGGGAGAGCCGCAGCAGCTCGTCACCGGTGCGGAAGGGGTACGTCAGCACCGTGTCGTCGAGCTTGATCCGGTCCTCGCCGACCGCGTCCTCGTCCACGACGAAGCCGCCGCCGACGGAGTAGTACGTCTTCTCCAGCAGCGGCGCGCCCGCCTCGTCGTAGGCGAAGAGCGTCATGCCGTTGGCGTGGTACGGCAGCGCCCGGCGGCGGTGCAGGATGAGCTGGCTCGGCTCGTCGAAGTCGATCTCGTGCGCTGCGCCGATCTCCGCGCCGAGCAGCCGCAGCCGCTTGGTGGCGCGGATGCGCTCGACCTCGGCGTCGGCGGTCTCGACGTCGACGGTGCGCGGGGAGTGGCCCTCCAGGCCGAGCAGCACCGCCTTGGGCGTGCCGTGGCCGTGGCCGGTGGCGCCCAGCGAGCCGAACAGCTCGGCGCGCACGGCGGCCGTCTGGGCGAGCAGACCGTCCTTCTTCAGGCGGCCCACGAACATCCGGGCAGCCCGCATCGGACCCACGGTGTGGGAACTGGAGGGGCCGATGCCTATGGAGAAGAGATCGAATACGGAGATGGCCACGGTGGCGGACTCCCATGTCTGCTCGTGGTGGGTGGTTCAGGTGGTGCCCGGTGGGGGCTCCGGGGCGCGCGGCGGGCATCCCGCGCACTCTCCAGTGTGCGGGGTGCCGGAGGTGTGGTTCGACCACGGGCCCGGGCCGGGGCCGCCCGGAGCCCTTCGGGAGGGCCCCGGGCGGCGGTCCGGCTACTTCGTCAGGTTGGGGTACAGCGGGTGCTTCGCGGCCAGCGCGGACACCCGGGCCTTGAGCGCCTCGGCGTCGTACGACGGCTTCAGCGCCTCCGCGATCACGTCCGCGACCTCGGCGAAGTCCTCGGCCGCGAAGCCGCGGGTGGCGAGGGCCGGGGTGCCGATCCGCAGCCCGGAGGTGATCATCGGCGGCCGGGGGTCGTTGGGGATGGCGTTCCGGTTGACCGTGATGCCGATCTCATGGAGCCGGTCCTCGGCCTGCTGCCCGTCGAGCTCGGACGCGCGCAGGTCCACCAGCACCAGGTGCACGTCCGTGCCGCCGGAGAGCACCGAGACGCCCGCCTCGGCCACGTCGGCGCGGGTCAGCCGCTCGGCGATGATCGAGGCGCCCTCCAGCGTGCGCTGCTGGCGCTCCTTGAACTCCTCGCTCGCCGCGACCTTGAAGGCCACCGCCTTGGCGGCGATCACATGCTCCAGCGGGCCGCCCTGCTGCCCGGGGAAGACCGCGGAGTTGATCTTCTTGGCCAGCTCGGCCGTGGAGAGGATCACACCGCCGCGGGGGCCGCCCAGCGTCTTGTGGGTGGTGGTGGTGACGACGTGCGCGTGCGGCACCGGCGACGGGTGCAGCCCCGCCGCCACCAGGCCGGCGAAGTGCGCCATGTCGACCATCAGGTACGCGCCGACCTCGTCCGCGATCCGGCGGAACGCGGCGAAGTCGAGCTGGCGGGGGTACGCCGACCAGCCGGCGATGATCAGCTTCGGCCGGTGCTCCTTGGCGAGCCGCTCGACCTCCTCCATGTCGACCCGGTTGGTCTCGGCGTCGACGTGGTAGGCGACCACGTTGTAGAGCTTGCCGGAGAAGTTGATCTTCATGCCGTGGGTCAGGTGCCCGCCGTGGGCGAGGTTCAGACCCAGGATGGTGTCGCCGGGGGAGAGCAGGGCGAACATCGCGGCGGCGTTCGCCTGGGCGCCGGAGTGCGGCTGCACGTTCGCGGCCTCGGCCCCGAACAGCGCCTTGATCCGGTCGATGGCGAGCTGCTCGATGACGTCCACGTGCTCGCAGCCGCCGTAGTAGCGGCGGCCGGGGTAGCCCTCGGCGTACTTGTTGGTGAGCACCGAGCCCTGGGCCTCGAGCACCGCCACCGGGGCGAAGTTCTCGGAGGCGATCATCTCCAGGGTGGACTGCTGGCGGTGGAGCTCGGCGTCGACCGCGGCGGCGACATCCGGGTCGAGCTCGTGCAGGGAGCTGTTGAGAAGCGACATCACAATCCTGTCCGGGCGGGGTCGGTCCCGTGTCGAGAGGTCGGAGAGGGGGAGGGGCGGGCCGTCGGACCGCAGGGGCCGGGCGGGTCAGCCGGCGGTGAAGGCCGTGTACTCGTCGGCGGAGAGCAGGTCGTCCGGCTCCCCGTCGACGCGCACCTTGAACAGCCAGCCGTCCCCGAAGGGGGCGGAGTTCACCAGCGACGGGTCGCTCACGACCGCCTCGTTGATCTCCGTGATCTCACCGGAGACCGGCGCGTAGAGATCGCTGACCGACTTCGTCGACTCCAGCTCGCCGCAGGACTCGCCCGCGGTGACGACGGCGCCGACCTCGGGGAGCTGCACGAAGACGACGTCACCGAGGGCGTCGGCCGCGTGCGAGGTGATGCCCACGGTGGACACGCCGTCCTCGGCGGCGGTGAGCCACTCGTGCTCCTTGCTGTAGCGAAGCTGCTGGGGGTTGCTCATGGCCTGATTCTCCTGGATACGCGGGTGTGCTCGTTAATGGGGTCTTGACAGGTGGGACGGATGTGACGCAAACGACCCGCCGACCGTGCCCGAGTGGACGCGTCGGAACGGATGAAACGATTCCGCCCCGGGGCGCGAACCGAAACCGATGATCAGCGCTCGCGCTTGTAGAAGGGCAGCGCCACGACCTCGTACGGCTCGTGGGCGCCCCGGATGTCCACGGCGACGCCCTCGGTGCCGGGCGCGGCGTGGGCCGCGTCCACGTACGCCATGGCGATCGGCCTGCCGAGCGTGGGGGAGGGGGCACCGGAGGTGACCTCGCCGATCACCTCGCCGCCGGCCACCACCGCGAAGCCCGCCCGCGGCACCCGGCGGCCCTCGGCGACCAGGCCGACCAGCGTGCGCGGCGGCCGCTCGCCGGCCCGCCGGGCGGCCTCCTCCAGGGCCGCGCGGCCCACGAAGTCGCCCGCCTTCTCGAACTTCACCACCCGGCCCAGGCCGGCGTCGAAGGGCGTGGTGCGGGTGGTCAGCTCGTGCCCGTACAGCGGCATGCCCGCCTCCAGCCGCAGGGTGTCCCGGCAGGACAGCCCGCAGGGCACCAGCCCGGCGTCCTTGCCCGCGTCCGTCAGCGCCCGCCACAGCGCCTCGGCGTCCCCGGGCGCCACGAACAGCTCGAAGCCGTCCTCGCCGGTGTAGCCGGTGCGGGCGATCAGCGCCGGCACGCCGGCCACGGTGCCCGGCAGGCCCGCGTAGTACTTCAGCCCGTCCAGGTCGGCGTCGGTCAGCGAGCGCAGGATGCCGGGGGACTCGGGGCCCTGGACGGCGAGCAGGGCGTAGTTGTCCCGGTCGTCCCGCACGGTCGCGCCGGAGCCGCCCAGGGCCGCGGCGCGCTCGGTCAGCGCGTCCAGCACCACCTGGGCGTTGGAGGCGTTGGCGACCACCATGTACTCCTCGTCGGCGAGGCGGTACACGATGAGGTCGTCCAGGATGCCGCCGTCCGCGTCGCAGATCATGGTGTAGCGGGCCCGGCCGACCGCCAGCGCGGAGAGGTTGCCGACCAGCGCGTAGTCCAGCAGCTCACCGGCGCGCGGACCGAGGACGGTGATCTCGCCCATGTGCGAGAGGTCGAAGAGACCGGCCCGGCCGCGGACCGCCAGGTGCTCCTCGCGCTCGCTGCCGTAGCGCAGCGGCATGTCCCAGCCCGCGAAGTCGGTCATGGTCGCGCCGAGCGAGCGGTGCAGCGCGTCGAGCGCGGTCCGGCGGGGGGCGGCGGTGTCCGTCATGGTTCGGCTCCAGACATGGTGGCGGAGGCTCTGTCGAATCAAACACAGCCTCCCCATCTGTCATCGGAACCTGAGAGGTTCGCCGCGGCCCCGCGTCGGGGGGCGGCTTGCACCTTGGGTGGAACCGCGCAGCGGCTCGCTTTTCAGATGTGCCTCGCCCGTGCGGTAGGGGGGCCTGAGAGATTCAAGGGAGGACTTGCTCCTTCGGCGCCCCGGCGCCCGGCACGGCGGCCGGGGCGGGGACTCTCCCGCACGGATTCAAGCGGCCGGTATGGAGTTGGCGCGCACATCATTGCACGGCACGGCGAACTTCGGGCGGCCCGGTGGGAAGGTTACGAGGTTGTACGGCATTACCTTTTCTTGAAACTCTGCCGGCAGGGGCCGCAGTGACCGGACCGGGGAGGGCGATCACGGTGCAGCACGGGCATGGTGGATACGGGGGTGTGCCGCGGCGGGCGCCCGGAGCGGCACGGCGGGCCGGGCCGGGCGGTCGGAGCGGCCTGGCCGGGGTGGCCGGTCCGGCCGGGGCGGCCGGTATGAGCGGCTCGATCGGCAGGGCGGACGTAACGCCGGTGACCAATGTGACGAAGGTGGCCGATATGGCTGAGGTGACACCGGTGACCGAGGTGACGACAACGGTGGTCGACGCGGCCGACGCGCCGCCGGCGGTGAACGGGGCGCGGGTGACGGACGGGGCACCACGGCGGCAGACGGTGCGGCCCGGCCGGACGGCCGCGGTCGTCGACCTGCGCGGCGGGCCGGGCGCGGCCGGGTCCGCCCCGGGGGCCGGGGAGCTGCGCTATCCGGCGGGCGACGTCGTGGTCGTCTCCGGTCTGCCCGGCAGCGGCAAGAGCACCCTGATCGAGCGGGCCACCGCGCCGCTCGACCACCGGGGCGGCGCCGTGCGGCGGATCGACTCGCAGGACGTCCGCGACCGCTGGGAGCGGGCGATGCCCGGCTTCCTGCCCCTGCCGTACGCGGCGTACCGGCCGCTGGTGCGGATCGCGCACTACGACGGGCTGCGGCGGGCGCTGGCCTCCGGCGACAGCGTCGTGGTGCACGACTGCGGCACGCTCTCCTGGGTGCGGCGCTGGCTGGCCCGGGACGCGCGGCGGCGCGGGCGCGCGCTCCACCTGGTGCTGCTCGACGTGCCCCCCGAGACGGCGCTCGAGGGCCAGGCCGCGCGGGGCCGGGGCGTGTCCGGCTACGCGTTCGGGCGCCACCGGCGGGCGGTCGGCGCGCTGGTGGCCCGCGCGGAGTGCGGCCGGCTGCCGCGCGGGGTGGCCACGGCCGTCCTCCTCGACCGCTCCGCGGCCGCCTCGCTCGACGCGATCGCCTTCGACTGAGCCCGGCGCTTCGAGCCCCGGCGCTTCGCCGAGGCCCCGAATCGCGAACCGCCCGCACCCGCCCCCGCCGGAGGCGTTAGGGTGCCCCCGCACGGCAGCAGGTCGGACGAGACGGCGGTTGACACGAGATGAGCTTCCCGGAGCACGCACCGGACCACGCGTACGCCCACCCCGACGGGACCGGGCACCTCCCCTTCCCGTCCTCCCCGCCGGCCTCGTCCTTCCCGTCCTTCCCGTGCAATGAGCTGGAGGAGGTGCTCCTCGCCTCCGTCGGTGTCGAGGGCGCCGGCGCCCGCCTCGTCGAGGTGCTGGGGCGCAGCCACGTCTGGGTGCCGCTGCCCAAGGGCGGCGGCCCGGACAGCCGCGGCCTCGACCTGCCCACCGTGGACATCGGCGGGTTCGCCTACGTCCCCGTCTTCAGCTCGGAGCAGCAGTTCCGCCAGGTCGTCGGCGACCACATGTCCTTCGCCGTCGCGCCGGCCCGCGACTTCGCCCGCGGGCTGCCCCCGCAGCTCGGCATCGCGGTCAACCCGGACGGCGCCGTCGGCATGCCCCTGCCGCCGCTCGCCGTCGCCGAGCTCTGCCGCACGGGCGGCCCGGAGCTCGGCGGCCTCGCCCCGATGGACGCCGCGTCCGGCCTGCCGACCGGCGGCCGGGTCCGGCTGTTCGAGCCGGACTGGCAGGAGGAGCCGGTCGAGTTCCTGGCCAAGGCCGCCGGCGAGTTCGCGGGCCTGGGCCACGGCCTCGTCCGCACCGCCCGGCGCGCCCTCGCCAGCGTCGAGGGCGACCCGCCCGCGCTCTTCATCGGCGTCGAACTGCTGCGCCACGAGCCCGAGGACCGCGCCGCCGTCATGGACGCCCTCGGCCGGGCGCTCGGCGCGGCCCCCGTCCCGTGGCCGGTCCAGCTGGTCTTCCTCGATGTGACGGACGATCCGGTCGCCATCTGGATGGCGGGCCGGCTGCGCCCCTTCCACACCGCGGAGCCCACCGGCACCTACGCCGGGGACGGCTTCCCCGCCCCTTGACAGGTCCGCGGCGCGCCGGAGTGGGCGAGCCCCTGTCTCCAGGGGCTCGTAAGCTGGTTGGATGACCGGACGGGGCGCGCCGACGTGCCCCGACGCGGCCGGGGGATCGGGCCGGCGGGCACAGGCCGAGGAGAAGGGGCGTACCCAGGTGAGCGCGGGCGCGGGAGGCGGCACGGCGGCGACCGGTGCCGTCGAGCACATGCTGCGGCAGGTCACGCCCGGACGGTACGACGCCTACGAGGCGCTGCTGCGGGCCCTCGCCGAGGGCCAGGTGTGGATGCTGCTCTGGCACGGCACCCCCGGCTCGCCCGACGCCCAGTACGGCAACATGGCCGTCGACGGCCTCGGTTACGCCCCCTGCGCGACGTCCCCCCAGGAGCTCGCCGCCAGCGGCTGGACCCGCGCCCACGAGGTGGTCCCCGGCTGGGAGATCGCCCGCTCGCTCTACCCCGAGCGCTGGGGCCTGTGGCTCAACCCGCACGCCCCCGGCGGCGGCGTCGGCATCCCCTGGGCCGATCTGCGCCGGATCGCCCTCGGCCTCGACCGGCTGCCCGCCGGCCCGCTGCGGCTGAGCGAACCGTCCATCGACATCCCGCAGTTCTACGCGCTGCTGACCCAGAACGCGCACCGCACCCCGGTGGTGCGCTCGCTGCGCAGGGCCTGGGTGCAGCCCGCCGTCGGCGCCCCGTACCTGGCCATCGGGCTGGACCTGTACGACAACGGGCCGCAGGCCGTCGAGGCGGTGCGGGTGATGATGGGGCAGTCCATCGACGCGGTGCCGGAGGGGCTGCCGGTGTCGACGGTGGCGATGTCCGACGAGTACGACCCGGTGGCGATGTGGATGCGGGCCGGCGCGCGGCCGTTCTTCGACCGGGACGCGTACGGCGGCACGGTCGTACCGCCGATGCTGCCCGTGGCTCCCCCCAACTGGCAGCCGCGCCCGTACTGACGCGCGCCGCGCGAGGACCCCCGCCGGCGCCCGTACGGAATCCCCGCTGAGCCGGTTCCCCTGTCCGGATAACGGAAGACAGTGGGTCACATCACAGTTGCGCATCCATTCCCCGCCAGGTCTGGCGGGTGATCGCGAACCGGATGAAGACTCCCGCCACGGGGTCGGCGACCCGGGCGGACGCCCGTGGACCGCGCGTCCCGTGACGCACCGCGATCAGTGAACACCACCGCGACCAGCGCACCTTCCGCACAGCGAGCACCACCGCACAGCGAACAGCACGACGCACACCGCACCGCGAGCACGACTCCGCACCGCGACGAAGCACCCGTACCGCGAGCACCACCGCACAGCGAAGAGCACCGCACCGCACCGCGACGAAGCACCCGTACCGCGAAGAGCAAGCGCACCTGTGTTGTGAACGAATGCCGCCTCGGCGGCGCGCGTGGGCCGGTCCGTGCCGGCCGAGAGGGGCCAGAGCACCGTGACCGCACCGATCGAAACCACCGGAGCCGCTGCCGAGGCGCAGCCGGAAGCGGTGTTGCAGGGCGTCGAGAGCAAGCGGATCGAGGGCCGCTCGCTCGGGCAGATCGCCTGGCTCCGCTTCCGCCGCGACAAGCTCGCGGTGGCCGGTGGGGTGGTGGTCGTGCTGCTGATCCTGGTCGCCGCGCTCTCCCGCCCCCTCCAGGCGCTGCTGGGCCTGGACCCGAACGCGCCCAACCAGGGGCTGATCGACCCGAGCACCACGCTCCCCAAGGGCGGCTTCGGCGGCATGAGTTGGGACCACCCGCTGGGCGTGGACCCGAAGTTCGGCCGCGACCTGCTGGCGCGGGTGCTCGAGGGCTCGTGGGTGTCGCTGATCGTCGCGTTCGGCGCCACCGTGCTGGCGAACGCGATCGGCACGGTCCTCGGGGTGATCGCCGGCTACTACGGCGGCCGGGTGGACACGCTGATCAGCCGGCTGATGGATGTCTTCCTCGCCTTCCCGCTGCTGCTGTTCGCCATCGCGATCTCCGCCTCGCTCCAGGGCGGCGCGTTCGGGCTGGAGGGGCTGCCGCTCCACATCGCCGTACTGATCTTCGTGATCGGGTTCTTCAACTGGCCCTACATGGGCCGCATCGTGCGGGCGCAGACGCTGTCGCTGCGGGAGCGGGAGTTCGTCTCCGCGGCCCAGGGCATGGGCGCCCGGGGCCCGTTCATCCTCTTCCGGGAGCTGCTGCCCAACCTGGTGGGTCCGATCGTCGTGTACTCCACCCTGCTGATCCCGTCCAACATCCTCTTCGAGGCGGCGCTGAGCTTCCTGGGCGTCGGCATCCAGCCGCCGCAGGCGTCCTGGGGCGGCATGCTCAACCAGGCCGTCGACTTCTACGAGGTGGACCCCCAGTACATGCTCGTCCCCGGCCTTGCGATCTTCGTCACCGTGCTCGCCTTCAACCTCCTCGGTGACGGCCTGCGGGACGCGCTGGACCCGCGCAGCCGCTGACGCCGAAACGGCGCTTCACCAGTCAACTCTCCGAGAACCGAAGGGGATCGAAGCCCATCATGCCAAGAAAATTCCCGGTCGCGGCGATCGCGGCCCTCACCGGCGCGGGCCTGCTGCTGGCCGGCTGCGGTGGCAGCAAGAGCGACGGGGACAAGAAGGGCGAGGCCAAGGCCAACGCGGCCACCACCGGCATCGTCAACGTCTCCGACAAGAAGGGCGGCACGGTCACCTACGCCATGGCCGACGCCCCCGAGTCGTTCGACCCGGGCAACACGTACTACGCCTTCGTCTACAACTTCAGCCGGCTGTACGCCCGCCCCCTGACCACCTTCAAGCCGGCCCCCGGCCCGAAGGGCAACGAGCTCGTCCCGGACCTCGCCGAGTCGATGGGCCAGGCCAGCGACGGCGGCAAGACCTGGACGTACAAGATCCGCAAGGGGGTGAAGTACGACGACGGCACCGAGGTGACCGCCAAGGACGTCAAGTACGCGGTGGAGCGCTCCAACTTCGCCCGCGAGACGCTCTCCCTCGGCCCCAACTACTTCCAGCAGCTCCTGCCGAACGACGAGCCGAAGTACAACGGCCCGTACAAGGACAAGGACCGGGCCGCGGAGGGCCTGAAGGCCATCGAGACGCCGGACGACCACACCATCGTCTTCCGGCTGAACCGGCCGTTCGCGGAGTTCGACTACCTCGTCAGCGCCCCGCAGACCGCCCCGGTGCCGCGCGCCAAGGACAAGGGCGCCGACTACACCAAGAGCATCGCGTCCACCGGCTCGTACAAGTTCGAGTCCTACCAGGAGGGCAAGCAGGTCGTCCTGGTCCGCAACCCGCACTGGTCCGAGCAGACCGACCCGCTGCGCAAGCAGTACCCGGACCGGATCGTGCTGCGGATGAAGGTGGAGCAGTCCACCATCGACAAGGACCTGCTGGCCGGCAACACCCTCATCGACATGGCGGGCCGCGGCGTCGACGCCCAGACGCAGGCGCAGATCCTGAACAAGCCGAAGGAGAAGGACAACACCGACAACGCCTACGGCCAGCGCCTGGTGTACACGGCGATCAACACCAAGGTGGCGCCGTTCGACAACATCGAGTGCCGCAAGGCGGTGCAGTACGCGATCGACAAGACCGCCGTGCAGACCGTCATGGGCGGCCCGATCCGCGGCGACATCGCCAGCACCGTGCTCCCGTCCGACCTCGACGGCTACCGGAAGTACGACCTGTACCCGACCGACGGCGGCAAGGGCGACCTGGCCAAGGCCAAGGAGCACTGGGACAAGTGCGGCGCCGGCAACGTCAACACCGTCATCACCGCGCGCAGTGAGCGCCAGGACGAGATCGACGCCGCCACCTCCATCGTGGACTCGCTGAAGAAGATCGGCGTCACCGCCAAGATCCAGCAGTACCCCGGCAGCAAGTACTTCCAGAACTACGCGGGCGTCCCGGAGTTCAACAAGCGCGAGAACATCGGCCTGATCATGATGCAGTGGGGCTCCGACTTCCCCACCGGCTACGGCTACCTCCAGCAGATCGCGCACGGGAAGGCCATCGGCAAGTCCGGCAACACCAACCTCTCCGAGCTGGACGACCCGACGATCAACAAGCTGCTCGACGACGCCATCGCCAACCCCGACAAGGCGGCCCGCGAGAAGGCGTACGCCGAGGTGGACAAGAAGATGATGGAGCAGGCGGTCATCGTGCCGCTCACCTACTTCAAGGTGCTGCTCTACCGCTCCCCGTACGCCACCAACATGGTGTCCAGCTCTGCCTGGAGCGGGCAGTACGACTACCTCAACGTCGGCACCACGAAGAAGTAGCCCCGGAAGGCAGGTGAAGGCATTGGTGCCCGCGAGCCGGCGCTCGCGGGCACCGACGCCGCGTCCCCGTGTTCTCGTACCTCATTCGCAGGGTGATCAGCGCAGTGGTCCTGCTGCTGATCGTCAGCGCGGTCACCTTCGGCATCTTCTTCCTGCTGCCGATGCTGGCCGGGCAGACCAGCGACCAGCTCGCCCAGCAGTACATCGGAAAGAGCCCCACGCCCGAGGACATCCTCGCGGTCAAGCGCAACCTCGGCCTCGACCAGCCCCTCTACGCGCAGTACTGGAACTTCCTCAAGGGCCTGTTCGTCGGCATCGAGTACAAGTTCGGCCCCGACGCGGGGACCTGCAACGTCCCCTGCTTCGGCTACTCCTTCAAGACCCATATCGAGGTCTGGCCCGAGATCACCTCGCGGCTGCCCGTCACCGCCTCCCTGGCCGCCGGCGCCGCCGTGCTCTGGCTGCTCTCCGGCATCACCACCGGGGTGATCTCGGCGCTGCGCCCCGGCTCCTGGTTCGACCGCCTCGCCATGGGCGTCGCCCTCGCCGGCGTCTCCCTGCCGATGTTCTTCACCGGCGCCCTCGCCCTGGCGCTCTTCAGCTACAACTGGGCGCTCTTCCCCAATGTGCACTACGTGCCGTTCGCGGAGAGCCCGGGGGAGTGGGCGAGCAACATGGTGCTGCCCTGGGTCACCCTCGCCTTCCTCTACTCCGCGCTCTACGCCCGGCTCACCCGCGCCGGCATGCTGGAGACCCTCAGCGAGGACTTCATCCGCACCGCCCGCGCCAAGGGGCTGCGCGAGCGGAAGGTCATCGTCCGGCACGGGCTGCGGGCCGCGCTCACCCCGATCATCACCGTCTTCGGCATGGACCTCGGGCTGCTGCTCGGCGGCGCGCTCATCACCGAACGCGTCTTCTCGCTCCCCGGCGTCGGCGCCTTCGCCGTCCAGTCCATCACCGACAACGACCTGCCCAACATCCTCGGCGTCACCCTGCTCGCCGCGTTCTTCATCGTCCTGTGCAATCTGGTGGTGGACCTGCTGTACGCCGCCGTCGACCCGCGGGTGAGGCTCTCGTGACCCAGGCTTCCCGGACCCGGCCGGAGGACAGCGCTCCCCGGGCCTTCCTCGACGTGCGCGACCTCAAGGTGCACTTCCCCACCGACGACGGGCTGGTGAAGTCCGTCGACGGGCTCTCCTTCCAGCTGGAGAAGGGCCGGACCCTCGGCATCGTCGGCGAGTCCGGCTCCGGCAAGTCCGTCACCTCGCTCGCCATCATGGGCCTGCACCGCGCCGCCCGGCAGCAGCGCGCCCGGGTGCGGATGTCCGGCGAGATCTGGCTCGGCGGCAAGGAGCTGATCTCGGCCGATCCGGACGAGGTGCGCCGGCTGCGCGGCCGCGACATGGCGATGATCTTCCAGGACCCGCTGTCGGCCCTGCACCCGTACTACACGGTGGGCCAGCAGATCGTGGAGGCCTACCGGGTGCACCACGACGTCGACCGCAAGACCGCCCGCAAGCGGGCCGTGGAGATGCTCGACCGGGTCGGCATCCCCCAGCCGAACAAGCGGGTGGACGACCATCCGCACCAGTTCTCCGGCGGCATGCGCCAGCGCGCGATGATCGCGATGGCGCTGGTCAACAACCCCGAACTGCTCATCGCCGACGAGCCGACGACCGCGCTGGACGTCACCGTCCAGGCGCAGATCCTGGACCTCATCCGCGACCTGCAGCGGGAGTTCGGCTCCGCGGTCGTCATCATCACCCACGACCTGGGCGTGGTCGCCGAGCTCGCCGACGACATCCTGGTGATGTACGGCGGCCGGTGCGTCGAACGCGGCCCCGCCGACCGGGTCTTCGACGCCCCCCAGCACCCCTACACCTGGGGCCTGCTGGGCTCGATGCCCCGCATCGACCGCGACCAGACCGACCGGCTGATCCCCGTCAAGGGCTCGCCGCCGAGCCTCATCAACGTGCCCAGCGGCTGCGCGTTCCACCCGCGCTGCCCCTACGCGGACGTACCCAAGGGCGGGGTCACCCGCACCGAGGTCCCCGAGCTGCGGGAGGCCGGCGACCGGCACTTCTCGGCCTGCCACCTGGCGCCGGAGGACCGGACCCGGATCTGGACCGAAGAGATTGCGCCGAAGCTGTGACCGCTGCCCGAGACACCGTGAAGACACCCCGCGACACCGCGAAGACACCCCGTGACACCGCCATCGGGGGCGCGCCCGACGCGCCGGAGCCGCTGCTGCGCGTCGCCGGCCTGGTCAAGCACTTCCCCATCACCAAGGGCGTGCTCCGCCGCAAGGCCGGCGCCGTCCAGGCCGTCGACGGCGTCGACTTCGACGTCCGCCCGGGGGAGACCCTGGGCGTGGTGGGCGAGTCCGGCTGCGGCAAGTCGACCATGGGCCGGCTCATCACCCGGCTGCTGGAGCCCACCGCCGGCCGGGTCGAGTTCGAGGGCCGCGACATCACGCACCTGGGCCCGGGGAAGATGCGCCCGCTGCGCCGCGACATCCAGATGATCTTCCAGGACCCGTACGGCTCGCTGAACCCCCGGCACACCGTCGGGTCGATCGTGGGCACGCCGTTCCGGCTCCAGCAGGTCACGCCCGAGGGCGGGGTGAAGAAGGAGGTGCAGCGGCTGCTGGAGCTGGTGGGCCTCAGCCCCGAGCACTACAACCGCTATCCGCACGAGTTCTCCGGCGGCCAGCGCCAGCGCATCGGCATCGCCCGCGCGCTCGCCCTCAAGCCGAAGCTGGTGGTCGCCGACGAGCCGGTGTCCGCGCTGGACGTGTCGATCCAGGCCCAGGTGGTCAATCTGCTGGACGACCTCCAGCGGGAGCTGGGCCTCACGTACGTGATCATCGCCCACGACCTGTCGGTGATCCGCCATGTCTCGGACCGGATCGCGGTGATGTACCTCGGCAAGATCGTGGAGCTTTCGGACCGCGCCTCGCTGTACGCCGCGCCCCTGCACCCGTACACCAAGGCGCTGCTCTCGGCGGTCCCGGTGCCCGACCCCCGGCGGCGCACCGAGCGGGGCCGCATCCTGCTCAAGGGCGATGTGCCGTCCCCGATCTCGCCGCCGTCCGGCTGCCGCTTCCGCACCCGGTGCTGGAAGGCGACGGACGTGTGCGCGGAGCAGGAGCCGCCGCTGGTGGCGCTGCGGACGGGGCACCAGGTGGCGTGCCACCATCCGGAGCCGGACCCGGCCTCCGAGGGCGCCGCGACCGGTTCCGGTCCTGCTCCCGCTGCCGGTGGGGGTGCCGCGCGGGGCACGGAACCCTAGGCGGACTTCGGCCGCGACACGCGGGCGACGAGGAGGAGCAACGCCCCGCAGGCGGCGACCACGAGCCAGCCCGGACGGGACGCGTGGGCGAGTTCCGCCGGGCCGGCGGCCGCGACCAGACCGCCGGCGAGGGCGATGCCGAGGGCGGAGCCGAGCTGGCGGGCGGTGGAGGTGATCGCCCCGGCCACGCCGGCACGGGCGAGCGGCAGCCCACCCACCGCGATGGTGGTGATCGGGGCGTTGCCGAAGCCGAACCCGACGCCGATGAGCGAGTACGCCGCCAGCAGCAGGAGCACGCTCGTGTGCGGGGAGAGCCGGACCAGCGACAGCCCGCCCGCCGTGATGAAACCGCCGGCCAGGAGCAGCGGCAGCCGCGGACCCGTACGGCCGACCAGTCGGCCGGCCCACGGCGCGCAGGCGGTCGCCCCCACGGCCATGGGCAGGGTCGCCACCCCGGCGGCCAACGGCGTCCAGCCGCGGGTGTGCTGGAGGTAGAGGGTGTTCAGCAGCAGGGTCACGTTCAGGGCGACGAAGAGTGCCACCGCGCCCAGCACGGCACTGCTGAAGACGGGGTGCCGGAAGAGCCGCAGATCCATCAGCGGCTCGCGCCGGCGGGACTCGACCCACACGAACCCGGCCGTCGCCACGGCGGCCCCCGCGTACCCGGCGAGCGCCGCACCCGACGTCCAGCCGATGTGCGGCCCCTCGATGAGGACCCCCACCGAGACCCCGATGACCAGCGTCAGCAGGATCTGGCCGGGCAGGTCGAGCCGCCGCGCCCGCTCCGCGCGGGACTCCGGCACGAACACCGCGCTGAGCACCAGGGCGGCCGCGATGACCGGTGCGTTGATCCAGAACAGCGACCGCCAGCCGAGCTCCGCGAGGAGAGCGCCGCCCGTCACGGGGCCGATGGCCATGCTCAGCCCGAACACCGACGCCCAGATCCCGATCGCCCGCGCCCGCTCCTTGGGGTCGGGCATCGCGTTCACCACGATCGCGAGAGCCACGGGGCTGAGCATGGAGGCACCGACACCCTGTGCGGCCCGGGCCGCGACGAGCAGGCCCGCCGACGGGGCGAGCGCACAGGCCAGCGAGGCCACGCCGAACACGGCCAGCCCGCACTGGAACACGCGGCGGCGTCCGAAGCGGTCCGCCAGCGCGCCGGAGGAGATCAGAAGACCGGCCAGAACGAGGCCGTACGCGTCCACGATCCATTCGAGATCGCGCGTCCCGACCCCCAGGCCGCGCCCGATGGCCGGCAGACCCACATTGACGATCGTGGTGTCCAGGCCCACCAGGAACATGCTCAGACAGCAGACGGCCAGCACCGTCCAGCGCCTGCGCGCACTCGGCACGGGCCCAACGTCCGGCCGTCGGGGGGCAAGGGTCGCGGTCACGGGTCCGCCTCTCACATCCGGGAACACTGCCCGGCAAGGCTGGGACCGGATGGCGCCCGCGGCCCAATAACGTTGCGGGATTGGCAAAACCGTTGCGGAAACCGCAAGGCCGTCGCGGCCGTCGATCCGGGCGGGACCGACGGCAGCGCGTACCGCCGGCTAGGGCCGGTCCGAGCGGCCGTGGGGCCGGGGCAGATGCAGCCCGAAGTACATGGCGCCGACGCGCAGGGCGAACACCGTCCCCGCGGAGAGCACGGCCGCGGGCGTGGGCGCCACGCCCACCGTGTGCAGCGAGAGATAGGCCACCGCGCCCGCCAGGGCGGCGGTGGCGTACACGTCCTCGCGCAGCAGCAGCGGCGGGAACTCCCCGCACAGCACGTCGCGGATGACCTCGCCGGCCACGCCGGTCAGCACCGCCAGCATGATCACCGCGAGCGGGGTGGCGCCCGACGAGATGGCGGCGCGGGCGCCGATCACCGTCACCACGGAGAGTCCGATGGCGTCCACGACCAGCAGGGACGTCTTGGGCAACCGCCAGTGGCGCAGATAGAGGATGGTGCCGACGGCGACCGCGGTGATCACCGTCAGCAGCACCCAGTCGTGCGTCCAGTACAACGGGTGGCGGTCCAGGATGAGATCGCGCAGCGTGCCGCCGGAGATCGCGGCCGCGAAGGCCAGGACCACCCCGCCGAAGGGGTCCATGTTCGCCCGGTGCGCGGCCAGCACCCCGCTGGCCGCGAACGCCGAGACTCCCACCAGATACAGCACGTGCAGCATGTCGCGTTCCCAAGGTCGGGTCGGGTCCGTCACTCCCGTCGGGGCTCGCGGCGCGCCGGGCTCCCGCCGAAGCGGAGCGCCCGGCTCCGCGGTGGGAGCACGGGCGCATCATCTCAAGCGGGGCTCGGCGGGCGGTTCCGCCCGCCTCGGTGTTCTGCCTGATCCCGGGGGCGGCGGGGGCGCCCCGCGCCACGGGTCGGCCGGCGCCGTTCCGCTTCCCCGCCGACCCTACCGGCGAGTAACTTTTCGGTGTAGCGTGCGCGCATGGCACAGGCGACCATCGGTAACAGCGAGTTCGACCGCGACACCGCCGTAGTCCCCCGCGGGGACGGCGTCTACGAGGCGGAGCTCTCCGCGGGCTGGACCATCGTCCAGGCCGTCAACGGCGGCTACCTCCTCGCGGTCCTCGGCCGCGCCCTGGGGCGGGCCCTTCCGCACCCCGACCCCTTCAGCATCACCGCCCACTACCTGACGGCCTCCCAGCCGGGGCCCGCGGTCATCCGCACCCAGGTCGCGCGGGCCGGCCGCACGCTCTCCACGGGCCAGGCATCGCTGTACCAGCGGGACGAGAACGGCGCCGAGGTCGAGCGCATCCGGGTGCTCGCCTCGTACGGCGACCTCGACGCGCTCGCCGACGACGTCCGCACCAGCGCCAAGCCGCCGGCGATGCCGCCGCGCGAGCACTGCCTCTCGACCGCCGACGCGCCGGAGAGCGCGGCGCCGTTCCGGGGCAGCACGGCCATCGTCGACCGCATCGACCTGCGGCTCGACCCCGCCACCAGTGGCTGGGCCGTCGGCGCGCCCTCCGGGCGCGGGGAGATGCGGGGGTGGTTCGGGCTCGCCGACGGGCGGGACCCCGACCCGCTGTCCCTGCTGCTCGCCGTCGACGCGCTGCCGCCCACGGGGTTCGACCTCGGGCTCGCGGGCTGGGTGCCGACCGTGGAGCTCACGGTGCACGTACGGGCGCGGCCGGCCCCGGGGCCGCTGCGGGTGGCGATCGTCACGCGGAACCTCGCGGGGGGTTTTCTGGAGGAGGACGCGGAGGTCTGGGATGCGGAGGATCGCCTCGTCGCCCAGTCCCGCCAGCTCGCTCGCGCGGCGTCCTGAACGGGCTAGCGACGTTCCCTCCGGGGTGGTCCCCACGACGTCCCCGTTGTGCGTTGTCCGTGAGGTGTGCCCTCCGGGCAGGTTGGCGCGACGTTCCCTCCGGGGTGGTTTGCGCGACGTTCCCGTCGTGAGTCGTCCGTGACGTGACCGTCGTTGCTTCCCCGCCCCGCAGGGGCGAGGTCTTTGCCCCGGCCGAAGGCGCGGGCTCTTTGCCTCGGCCTTCGGGCCGACCCCACTTTCCCGCCCCGAAGGGGCGGGTTGCTTGCCCCGACCTGCGGCGCGACACTCACTTCCCCGCCCCGTAGGGGCGGGTGTTGCCCCGGCCTTCGGCGCGCGAAGCCTTCCTTTTCCCGCGCCGAAGGCGCGGGGGCTTCCCCGGCCTTCGGCCGGCACGAGCTTTCCCGCCCCTTCGGCGCGACCCCCCTTCCCGCCCCGAAGGGGCGGGTTTTTTGCCCCGGCCTTCGGCCGGGGGGTGGGGTGGTGTTTGCGGCGCCCGTGGGTTGCGGGTGTCGGTGCCGCACCGGGGTACCTCCTCGGCGGCGCACGTGCACGTGGCTTCTTCGGCTTTCTCGCCGTCTCGTGCGCCGCGCTGCGGGGGCACCCCGCTACGTCCCCTCCGGTGGCATGGGCGCACAAAGCTGGGTGGGGGTTACACGCTCCCTGAGTGCGTGGCCGGGCCGTGATCCGCGATCTCCTGTGCCGCAATCGGCTCCGGCTTCGCCGGAGAAAGGCAGCCGGGTCAGGCGGTCCTGTTGCTCCGGTCCGTCGCTCTCGCGAACTTCCTCGCCGCCAGGCCGAAGAGGAGACCGCCAGTGAGAAACCAGGGATTCCACAGGACCAGCGTCCAGAACCGCTGCTCCGGACCTATGTCCACCCCTTGGCCTCCGGTGTCGGACAGCAGCAGCAGTTCCACCGCGACGCCACGCACCAGCAGCACAGCGCAGACACACCAGCCCAGAGCCGCGACCGCTCGTCCGGCAAGGCCACGGGGCCGCGGCAGGGCGAGAAGCCATCCCAGCGCACCGCCGGCAAGACACAGCGCTCCCACACCCCACAAGCCCACGGCCACGAACCACGTGGGGCGTTCCTCGGCCAATGGCCCCGCCGAGACGCTCAGGCCCCAGTCGCCGCCCAGCGCCCAGTAGAAATGCAGCAGGGCGAAGGCGACCGCCCAGGCACACGCGACACGCCCCCACGACCCCGGCGTCGTCCTGTCCCGCTGATCCCCGCGCATGTCGAGGAGCATGCCATGTGACCGATTCACGTGATCGCTTGTGCCAGGGGGCCGTCCCGGAGCGGGAATGAAGTGGCCGGAGAGCCGAGGGACGGCAGCAACCCCCGATGGTTGTCCACCCCCCACCGCGGGCGCGACGCGCTACGGGCCGGAGGGGACGTGGCGGGGTGCCCCCGCAGCGCGGCGCACATGCTCCCAGGGGGAGCCGAAGAACAACCCGCACGGTGCGCCGCCGAGGAGGTACCCCGGCGCGGCACCGACCCACCCGACCACCGGGCGCACGACCGCAACCCCCAAACCCCGCGCCGAAGGCGCGACCCTCCTCTCCCGCCCCGAAGGGGCGGGGGGTCTTTGCCCCGGCCGAAGGCCGGGGTGGGGTGGTGCTCCGCACCGAAGGCGCGGGAATCCCCGGCCTTCGGCCGGGAAACGCGTCGGTCGCGGCAGGGGCGACCCACAACGGGGACGTCGCGCAGACCACCCGGAGGGAAACGCCGCGCAACCTCACGCAACCCGCGGAGCGACCCGGTACGGTCGTGACAGCCACCGAAAACACCCGCAGGGGACTCCGTGGGGATCGAGACCGATCAGCTCGTCTACGACTACTTGAGCCGGGTCGGCGACCTGGCCCAGCAGCGTCAGCTCTCCTCCGCTGCCCGCATGCGCCTCGTCGCCGATCTCCGCGCGTCGTCGTCCTCGTCCGGCGGCGGCTCCAGCATCTCCGGCACCTCGATGC
>NZ_JBPQTV010000024.1:0-38219 GCF_051386515.1 Streptomyces sp. URMC 123
GGGATGGGGCTGCTGGTGATCGGCGGCGTCCGCTCGGGCTCCTCGGCCTGGCGGGAGCCGTGCGAGGGCCAGAGCCAGACGGCGAGCGGCGCGAGGGCGGCGGCGATGACGGCGACCAGCAAGGCGGACCGGCGCCGCGCCGCCCGCCGCTTGGCCTTCGCGGCCGGGGGTGCCGGCTTCTCCTCGGCCTCCGCCAGGTTTTCATCGCCGGGGGGCGACTGCGTCTCGGCCGGCTGGGGCCGGATGGGGGCGAGGCCCGGTTCGTCGGGCGGCTCGGTGGCCTGGGCCGGCGGTGCGTGCTCGGCAGCGGGCAGGGGCCCGGTGGCGGCGTCCTGCGGATCTGCGGCCTCGGTGGTGATGGCGATGCGGCGGCGGGCGGCCAGCCAGGTCTCGACGGTCTGGGGGGTGGCGCCGCAGGCGCGGACGTAGGCGGTCAGCAGTTCTTCGCGGGGGAGGTCGTCGCGGGCCAGGGCGCCGGCGATGGTGGCGCGGGGAAGGACGTCGCCGGCGTCGGCGGCGCGGCGTTCGAGCTGGCGGTAGCTGAGGTCGGCCCACAGCCGTAACTGGCGTAAGGCGGTGACGAATTCTGCCGGGGTGGTGGCCGGACTCGGGTCGGGGCCGGTCTCCATACGAGTTCCTCCTGCTCGCTCACGTTGTCGAACGCAGTCAGTGTGGCGGCGGGATACGGTCGGGCGCACCCGGATCGGAGGGTTCCTGCCGGCCGGTTCAGACGATGTGCCGGTAGCCGTGCTCGACGACGTCGCGGGGCAGGGAGGCGATGCGGACGGTCTTGCCGCGCCCGGGGGCGTGGATGACCTGCCCGCCTCCGATGTAGATGGCCACGTGACGGCCACCGTTGGAGATCACCAGGTCGCCGGGGACGAGCTGGGCGCGGGTGGTGGTCTTGCCGTTTGTGATCTGCTGCCAGGTAGTGCGGTCGATGTGCACGCCGGCGGCCTTCCAGGCGGCCTGGGTCAGGCCGGAGCAGTCGTAGGCGTTCGGGCCCGTGGCGCCCCACACGTACGGCTTGCCGAGCTGGGCGTGAGCGAATGCGACCGCCTTGGCGGCGCGGTCCTTACCGGCCGGAGGCCGCTGCGGCGAGCGGGGCTTGCGCTCTTTCCCGCCGGGAGCCTTGTCCTTGCCGGTGGGGACGAGAAGGGTCTGGCCGGCGTAGATGAGGGTGGAGGCGCCGAGCTGGTTCAGGCGCTGCAGCGTCACGACGGTGGTGTGATGCCGCGTGGCCAACGTCGAGAGGGTGTCGCCCCAGCGGACGGTGATCTCCCGCGTCGCCTGCTGCGGCGCCTTCGGCCCGGGCTTCGGCTTCTGGTTGGGCTTGGGCTTGGGCGTGCCGGGGTCCTTCGGCTTCGGGGCCGGCTGCTTGGGCAGCTCGGGCTTGGGCAGCTCGGGCTTGGGCCGTTCCGGCTTGGGCACGGGCGGCAGGCCCGGGTTCGGCGCCGGCTCACCGGGGGCGATCGGCAGGTGGGGCTGGGCCGCGTGCGGGGTACGCGGGGCGGGCGCAGTGGTCATGTTCGTGTGCGGGGTGTCGGCCGCCGCGGGCCCCTGGAGGGCCAGGACCGCGCCGAGCATGACCGACAGCAGGCCCAGCAGGGACAGCGCACTGACCCGGCCCATCACCGACAGGATCACCGCCTCGGGGCGACGGCCCGCCGCCGGCGCGGTCGGGTGCACGGCGCGGCATATGGGGGAGCGGCGTGCGGAGCGCTTGGCGTGCTTGGCGTGGCGTGACATCGAAAGCCTCCTGCGATGGGAGCGTCGGCTGGGGACGCAGCGAGGCTGTTGCCGCATGCCGGTGTCTCACAAGATCTCTGGCTGTCCGGGACTGTCCGGGGGCGTCTGCGCAGGTCACGACAGGTGTCTGGCCCCCTGGGACGGCCCGGGCGCCAGGCCGGGCAGCAAGCGGCGGTCTTTGTACAACGGTGGAGAGCGCCGTTGCTCGGCGAAGAGGCGAAGAGCCGCCAGGACACCGGCGCCCTTCCGCCTGGTGATCTGAAGCTCAGCGCAGGGCCTACGCGAAAAGTTCCCCGATGGCCGTCCGGCCTGTTTCTGCGGGGCTCAGGCATTTTCCCGCGGAAGGGTGCCGTGATCGTCTTGTCCGGCGCGAGAATGACCCTCCGGAAAATGGGACCGGTGCCTTCGTCGACGAGGACCGGCCGGACTTGCCGGCAACGCGCCCCCAGCGCGCCCTCTATGTGGGCTCTCGCGGGCCCCAGGTGCGGTGGTCACCCAAAGCCCGATCATGGTCACAACAGCCGCGCCGTGAGGGACGGCCTGTAGGCCCTGCCGGTCGGACGGACGACAACGGACACCGTCCGACCTGCTCGGACACTCCCAGACGAGCGCGGACACTGTGATCTCTTGCCGGACACCCGGCCGGCGGTTGAAGGTGTTGTCACCATCCCCGCCGGGCCGGTCAGAGCACGCCGGCTCGCCTCTGCCAGGAGGCATAGGGCCGCTCCCTGACGGTCACTCATTTCATTCTCGGAACACGGCGGGCGGCGCCGGTAACGGCAGGTTTCCTCGAGAAAACCTGGTCCGCACCGGGCGCGCTGGACATCGACTCACTCACCTCGACAGGGGATCGACGTGCGCCTTGCCATGACCAGAAAAGTGCGCAACATCATCAGCGGTGCGAGTGCCGCCGTCCTGGCGGCGGGCGGCATCGCAGCGGCCGCCAACGACCCGTCCTCGGGCGAACGGCCTGTCGGCTTGATATCAAAGGCAGCTCCGGCCGCAGGCGGCGCCGCTCAGGGCAACGGCGTGTTCACCGCCGCGCCGGACATGGCCAAGGGCGCCCACAAAAAGCCGGTACCCGCGACACCGGTGAAAACGAACTCGAAGGACAAGCCCGTCTACCTGATCAAGGGCCTGGACCCCTGGCCCAGCCCGACGCCGGGTGTGAGCTGCAGGAACTACTGGGGGCCCCTGCTCGATGCGCTCGGAAACGAGGGCTGGGCCACGAACAATGGGGACCGCCGCATGGTGGGCTTCTATGCGGGCGACCACATCGACTGCGACACCCGGATCGCCGAAGGCGACCAGAACACCGCCATCACCACCCTCGGCCTGAAGCTGGCCCGGCACATCCACGACAACTACTCGAAGAAGGGGCAGTCGGTCGACATCGTGGCCCACTCGATGGGCGGCCTGATCGCCCGCTCCGCGCTGACCGGCGTCCAAAGAGGACTCCCCGGATACCCGAAGTACCTGTTCGTCGAGGACGTCGTCACCATCAGCACCCCCCACGCCGGCTCCGACTCCGCCACATGGTGCGCTGGCACGGTGCTCTACTCAGTCCGGCAGTGCCGGCAGATGAAGCCGGGCTCCGGCTTCATGCGGTGGCTGGGGAACAGCGCACCACAGGGTCAGGGTGGCACCGACTGGACACTCATCGGCGGGTACGACGACGCGCAGGTAAGCCCCAGGTCGTCCGTCGACGGCATGCACGGGGTCAAGCACCGGGTGCGGTACGAGTCCGGCCAAGGGCTGGGACACAGCACCATCAACATCACCCTCAAGGGCACCTACCGGCAGCAGTACGACAACGGCAGCGGCTGGAAGACGGTCAGGAACGGCGCTGCCCCGGCCCGCGCCGCGATGAACGCGCTGTACTGGTCACGCGCCTGGTAAGCCAGGTCTTTAACGCTCCGGGCTCCCCTTTCCACCACGGAGGAGACCCGGAGCCGTCACACCTACGCCCAAGCATTGCCCCTGTTGGGTCCGACAGGGGCAATACGCGCTGTATCTGCGCTGTGCGGCTGGCAGCGGTCGGCGTACGCCCGGTACGCCGTGCGTTCGGGCGGGGTGGAACCGCCGTCGGCGAGCATGGCGCAGCGGTTCAGTGCTGGATAGGCCGCGTCTGGGCTGGGCATCTGCACGCGATGTACAAGCACGAGCAGGGCTTCTGAACCTCTCACACCGGATGTAGCGTTACGGCATGATGGTTTGGATCTTTATCGCCATGACCCTGATCTTTGGAAATCTGACCACCTGGTTGTCCTTGCGTGACAGGCGCCAGCAGATGGAAAGCGCTGCTCGATAGCTCGAGCAGCCGTGAAGGGCAGCGACTGCCGGTGCCCTCCACCGAATCTTCTGTGGCTCAGAGGAGCGGTGCTCGTCTCGCAGCGACACGGGGTGAGCGCCCTCGTACGTCACGAGCCCCAGGGACAGCGGTGACAGCCCAGGACGCCCGGCTCGCGGGCGCACCGCTGGCCGCCGCCGCGGCCTTACCGTCACGCCGGGGGCTGGCTGTGGCATCTTCGGCACGCCGGCGACCTTCCGCGCCGGTTCCGTGATGTGTGGGGGCAGGTGGTGGTCGAGCGCTTTGACGTCGTCGCACAGCTGGGTCGTCAGCCCCTGCGGAACTGTCGCGGTGAACAGCTTTTGCGGGTCCTGCGCCTCCCCGAGCTAGATCCGAACCCTCGGTTGTGCTTCCAACGAAGGAGTTCTCGTGCAATCAGCCACCGATGCGGACGTACTCGCCTACAAGGGGCTCGACGGCGTCCCTCTCTAGCTGCTGTTCGGAATCGTCATTCTGACCTTCGTCATCTTCGGAGTCGCGCAGGCCTGAAAGAGGAAGTAGACCCTGAAAGCCAGGCAGTGGGCGGCGCCTGTCCATGCTCCGGCCCACTGCTGATGGCAGCCGGGTGTCGCGCCCCTGCTGGACCGTAGCCGATGCCGAAAATGGGGTCCGGCGCCAGGAATGGGATATGCACGGAGGGATCGGACGGCCAGACACGCGCCGACAGGGCAGGTCTGACGGGTGGTGGAACAAAGCTGGTGGGCGCCTGGCGCAGTACGAGGGGCAAGCGAACGTCGGTCTTCGACTGCTGCCAAGGCTTCAGCGCCGGCGCGGCGGTTGAGCCACCTTCCGCGAGTAGAGCGCCCACGGGGGCGGTGGCTGACCCAGCCCTTGAGAGCGGAGTCGGCTCACGCGGACAGCTGGCTTCGGCAGGCGCGGGCGCCCGCCGGGTGAGGCGGACTGCTCGGACAACATCCGCGTTCCCTCGGTCTCACCGTGAGCGCCCGCTGGGCCGGCCGCTCAGTTCCCTCATCCGCAGGGCGCTCTGGCCTCGACGGCCGAGCAGGCGGTGGGCTCTCTCGCGGCCGTGTGGAGCGTCCCTGTGCCCGCGGGCGTGCTGCAGGCAGCACTGGTGCCGCTGGAGGAGCGCGATCCTGATGACGAGCGTTCGGATTGCCGACTGGGCCCACGCTCCTCGTCGACCAGAGCCACCCCAAGGTCCACGCCCTCTACCGTTCATGGGGCTGGACCACCCTGGGCGACCTGCGCCCGCACATCCCGAACGCACCCCTCTTCCACGCCATGCTGCGAGAACTGGCCCCGATCACCGGAGGAAGCGCCACGTGATCGTCTTTGAGATCCGCTCGGGTGAGCTCGTCGACACGCTGAATCGCCAGGCCGCCGCAGCCGGCATCACCAACGCGGCGATCGCGTCCCTAATCGGAGCCGCCGACTCCTTCACCGTCTCCACCATGTCCGCAGACGACGCACTCAAGGACAACGTCACCACATACGACCTTCCCGGCGAAATGAGTGGAAACGGCGAAATTTGCAACGGCTCCGTCCACCTCCACGTCGTCATGGGCGTCGAAGGCGACCGAGCGATCGCCGGCCACCTCCACGAAGCCGTCATCGGCACCCACTTCGCCCGCGCCTACGTCATCCCCACGACCTGAGTCGGGCGTCGCCGAGAGCTGCGGGACCGTGAGGCCCTCACGGTGTGACCGTGATGCCCTGGCGTCCGGCCCACGGGCGTTTGGTGACCGGTGGTCAATCCGCCATAGCCACGGACGAGCGGCCTTTCCGTATCCGGCCACGGGTACAAGCGCCCGCTCATACGATCTGGGCGCATGGCTACCGCAGCGCCGGGGCGACGTCAACGAGTCCGGAGTCCGGCGACACGCCAGCCGGCGTCGGTGAGGTTCAGGCGGAGTGACACCTCGAAGGAGCTGTGCCGTGGCTCCGCGGACTTGCTGGTGAGGATCCTGCGGTAGGCAACCCGTACGTGCACTATGGAGGGCGTTGGCGGGGCGAGGTCCACGGGCACGTCGATGCTGGTGACTTCGGTGGTGAAGAAGGCCTGGTCCTTGCGCAGCTCGGCCCAGTCGGCGTCCGGGCTGGGCGTTCGCGGCTTCCCCAGGGACTCGGCCAGCGACCCGGTGGCGTATTTGGCCGCCCGCAGCGACGCATCATCGAAGGACTGGTCGGCGCCGTCACGCGCGTCGTACTCGGTGAGGGCTTTGATGAAGTCGTGCGCTGTCTTCACCGCGCCGGGAGACAGACCCGGAGCCACCGACGCAGAAGCGGCAGGGTTCGCCACGGGAGTAGGGGAGGCCGTGACAGGAGCAGGCGGCGTCGAGGCGGTGCTCGTCGCGCACGCGGCTGTCAGGCCAAGCACGGGAGCGACCAAGGCGAGGGCGGTGGCTATGCGGATGGTCGCGGACTTTTGTCCCGATGGCGCCGGTGATCTGCTCATTCGCCGCACATTACTCTGTCGCAAATGGCCGGGGCTGCGGTACCCCTGCGGCGGCACATCGGTGGTGTTAGCCATCAACGGCCCCCGGCATGGCCGGCGGTCACTAGGCTGAGAGTCCCGCTGGAGCCCTGCACGCCGATGCACACATGCGCGCTCCCCGAGCGCTGAGTCGGCCGCCCTCTGCTGCCCGGAGACCGCGATGACCTCCCCCCGATGGACCACCCTCACCGAACAGCTGCTGCGCCGCGAGAACCGGAGGGCCGAGGGCACCGCGTGGGCCATGCGCCAGGTGATCAGTGACAACGCCCCGCAGGCCAGCCTTGCGGGCTTCCTCATCGCTCTGCGCGCCAAGGCCGAAAGCGCGGAGGAAATCGCCGGGCTGGCCGACGCCCTCCTCGCCGACACGCACCCCCTGGTGCTGGATGACACCGTCGACATCGTGGGGGTGTTCACGAGTAGGGATGACCTGATGCCGATCTCGAATTTTGGCTCTGACCGGAGTTCCGTGAATCCGCAGGTCAGTGGAGGAGTGCGGGAACGATTCGGCAGGGGATCTCCCGGTCATGGGGTTCTGCTCGCTGGATGATGTGCTGTTCCCGCAGATCGACGTGCGGTTGGAGGAGCTGGTGTTCGCCGCGGACGCGTTGGTCGTGTCGGCGGTGGCCTGCGGCCCAGCACCGCGGTGTCCGACATGCCGGGCGAGAGCCCGGCGGGTGCACTCCTCCTATGAGCGAGGGCTGGCCGAGCGCCCGTTATCCGGACGGAAGTTGCAGGTCAGGCTTTAAGTGAGGCGGTTCTTCTGCGACCGGGCGTCCTGCAAGCGGAGGACCTTCGTCGAGCAGGTCAGCGGGTTGAGCGAGCGGTACCGGCGCTCAAGTCTCGGCGTGAAGCAGTGGCTGCGGGCGGTCGCCGTCGAGCTCGGCGGCCGGGCCGGTGAAGGGCTCTGTCGTCGCCTGCACTTGGCGGCGGGCCGCAGCAAGTTGCTGGAGCTGCTGGAAGCCCCGGCAGTGCCAGAGCGTGCACCGCGGGTGCTTGGTGTCGACGAGTTCGCCTTCCGCAAGGGCTGCACCTACGGAACCGTCTTGGTCGACGTCGAGGCCGGACGGGTCGTGGACGTACTGCCCGACCGCACCTCGGAGACATTCGCAGACTGGCTGCGCACGCATCCCGGCGCGGAGATCGTCTGCCGGGACCGGGCCACCGCCTACACACGAGCGATCAAGGAGGACGCTCCACATGCCCTGGGGGTCGCCGACCGCTGGCACCTGCTGCAGAACCTGTCCGCCGCGGTCGAGAAGACCTGCCATCAGCATCGAAACTGCCTGCGCAAACGCATCGAGGACGAGGCACCCCCGCCCCCGCAGCCCGTGCTCCTGGAACTCCCGCCACCGACCCTTCCCCTGACGCAGATCATCGAGCGGACCCGGCACCGCCACGCGGACGTGCGCCGGATCGTCGATGCCGGCTGGACCATTAGCGCCATCGGCCGAAGGCTGAACCTGGACCGCAAGACCGTGCGCCGTTTTCGCGACACCGACCTCGACCAGCTCCTGGCCTCCGCCCGCGAACGACGCCCCGCCGGCGTGCTGGAGCCGTTCAAGCCCTACTTCAACGCCCGCTTCACCGAGACATCAGGCCAGGTCAGCGGCAGCAGACTGTTCCTGGAGATCCGCGAACGCGGCTACCGGGGCAGCCGCCAAGTTGTACGCAAACACCTGACCGCCCTCCGCGCCGGCAACGCCGAACCCGTCCGCGCCGACATCCCGAGCCCACGCAAGATCACCTCGTGGATCATGCGCCCGCGCGAAAACCTGACCGACAGCCAGGGACAACGACTTCTGGAAGTCCGCCTCGCCTGCCTGGACATCGCCCGCGCCTGCGACCTCACCCGAGCGTTTGCTGACCTGGCCCGTCACCAGCGTGGTCAGCTCCTGCACGACTGGATACGCCAGGCCGAGCAAGACGCTCCGAAGCCGATGAGCGGCTTCGCGGGCTTCCTCCGCCGCGACCTCGACGCCGTCACCGCCGGGCTGACCCTCGCCTGGAGTTCCGGAGTCGTCGAAGGCCACGTCAACAGGGTGAAAACGCTCAAGAGAGCCATGTATGGCCGGGCATCCTTCCGGCTCCTCCGAATCCGTGTCCTGACCCGACCGTGATCCAACTGAGCAGTTCGGCTGCTGGTCAGAACTGCTCGCTGATCCGTCGAGTCAGTCCTTCGAGAAGCTCTTGAAGGCTGGCTGCATCAAGGTCGAACTGGTCGAACCAGGAGGCGGTGCTCGACCGCCAGACTCGCCCGGAACCCGCGAGCGCGAAGAGACGGCCGCCGCCGTCGCTGGCGAACACCAAAGCAGGCTCCTCCCCAGCGATCTGGATGCACCCGTACTCTCGGAAGTCGCTCGCGACCGTCGAGGCAGAGTGGATGAAGAAGCCGTTCTCCACATCGGGCAGGGAGACTTCGTCGATCACCCAGTACATCGTGGTGAGGTCCGCAGGGATCGGCGTCAGCTCCACCAGCGCGTCCGTTGCCTTGTGACTCTCCTCCGTCGCAAGCACGACCACGTTCCTGCCGGGTGGGAAGCCATGCCGTGCCTGAAACACCTGCATCAACTCCGTGACCGCCTCATCCGCCTGCTCGCACCAGCGCCGGACCCACTCGGCGTCAAGCCGCCCATCAGCCACGATCAACCTCTTCCACCCCGGAGAGACCCAGCCTCAACGAATCCGGAAGAACATACCGAAGAGTTCACGGAACTCCGGTCAGAGCCCGAATTTCCCCACTGCTGCTCTTCGCCCCAGTTGGTTCACGAAGTGAACCAACTGGGGAAAGTGGGGAGCGGGAACCAGAAGGACTCACCGATCGCTGGGTCGGTGAGTCCTTGAGCGCGTGGCGATTCAGTGAGACGAGACGAAGCCCGCTGACCGGTCGAGGTGGAATGGCGAGCCGGGGCTCTCGGGCGTCCAGCCGTCGGTGAGAGCGGTGCGGATGCTGTCAGCGACCTGGCCGGGCAGGATCGGGCGGCCTTGGGTTCCGAACCAGTCGCTCGGGTGCGGCTGGTTGGTGGTGACCACCAGCGTGGTGCCGGGAGTGTCGCCGTGTTCGACCGCGTAGGTGAGGGGTGACCGGACGAGTCCCTGGTCGTAGGTCGGCCGTCCGCGGAGTCGCCACCGGTAGGTGGTGCCGTCGACGGTGATGAGCCGGGATCCCTTTTTGACCAGTGCTATGTCCACATCCTTTCCGAAGCGACAGTAGTGAACGGCGACTGATCGTGTCCTGCCGACTGACGGTCTCAGCCTCTGCGCATGGGGATCACGTCCCGGCTTGCTGCTGGGATGGTGGGTCGTGCGGCCTCGGGAGTGGCCAGCAGGGCGACGATGGTGACGGGCTTGTCGCAGTGCGGGCAGTTCCGGACGGCCGTGGGGGCGAGTGGGGTCGGGTCTGGCGACGCTGGCGTCATCGGTTCGCTTTCAGCGACGTCAGCGGTTTCGTCGCGTTCGCGGCGTCGGCGCCGAGCGGCCTCTGCTTTGCAGCGAGGGGTGCAGTAGGTGTGCCGGGCCGCCGCATTGCGGTTGACCTGGAATGACGTCCAGCAGATGGGGCACTCCCGGAATTCAGCCAGCACGTCCGGTCACCCCTTTGCGGAGGTTGTCGGCGTGGGACTGGTGAGAGCGGAGCCGGTAGGACGGTCCGTCGATGCCGACCACGGCGGCGCGGTGCAGGAGCCGGTCGAGCATCGCGGCGGCAACGGTCGCGTCGCCGAAAGCGTCGGCCCAGTCGGCGATACCGACATTGGTCGTGAGGATCGTGCTCGACTTCAGATACCTTTGGTTGATCACTTGGAAGAGGGCCGAAGCGCCATCGCCCGGCAGCGGGAGATAGCCCAGTTCATCGATCACGAGCAGGCGGGGGCCGGCGAAGAACCTCATGATGCTCGACCAGCGGCCTTCGAGGGCGGCCTTGTGGCACTTGGCCGCGAGTTCGGCGGCGGTGGTGAAGTAGACGCGGTGGCCGGCGTCAACCGCGGAGCGCGCGAGTGCGACAGCCAGCATCGTCTTGCCGACGCCAGGCGGGCCGACCAGCAGGACGTTGGAGGCGTTGTCGAGGAACCGCAGGGTGGCCAGGTCAATCACGACCCGGTTCGCGACGTCTGATTCAGGTCGGCCGCGAAGCTTTTCGGCTTCAGCTTGGGCCGCGGCCGATGGGGGCCGGCGGACCTTGGTGCGGCAGGGCGCCTTGTCGGAGAACGAAGCGAGTACGGCTCGTTCGAGGGCGATGACGTGTCCGGCGTCCCGGATGGTCTGCCCGGCCCCGTCCGGTGCCCGGCGATGGTGCGCGATGACCGCGCGGCCAGCGGTGACCACATGCAGGTCGTCCTCGCCGAGCCGGATCCGGACGAGGACGTGGGCACCGGTCAGCCCGGGCGGGACGGAGTAGTGGTTGCTGGCGAAGGAGACGAGTCCTTGCGGGCTGACGACGCGGGTCTGCTCCAGCTCGGCGGGGAACGGACGGGTCGGCAGGTCCAGCAGCGGCTCGGCCTCGGCGAGCGCGCCGACTGTGGTCAAGGCTCCGTCGATCTTGCGTTTGCGGCTGTCCATCGGCAAGGCCAGCTTGTCGATGCCGTTCTGGCCTGCCTCGATGCTGATGCCGTCGGCGACGGTTCGCCACCAGCGTTGGGCCGCTGAGTGGTTGGCCTTCTCGACGACACCCTTGCGGTTGCCCCGCCGGGGCGGGCAGATGTCGACGCCGGCTCCGTAGTACTTCGCGACGGCGGCGAACGCCGGAAGGATCCGTCCGGTCGGCGGGTGGCAGACGGTGGCCATCCGGTCGAAGCGCCACCTCCGAGCGGTTCCGCCCAGGCGCCGAAGCACGGCGTCGATGGCCTGGACCAGGTGCGGGAAGGTCTCTGCCTCCGCGAGCACGGCCCGCCATCGCCCCGAGTGGGCCAGGGCACCGACGAGGAGATGCGCGTTGGCACCGACGCCCCACTCCGCTGGTGGGTCGGGGAGCTCAACCCAGTCGAACTGGATCTCTTCGCCCGGAGGATGCGCGATGATCGCCACGTCTCGGCCGCTCGAAGCCCGGCATGGTTCGCAGTGCGGACGTGCTTTGTATCGCCGCAAGGCTCGCGTGAACGTGGAGTACCCGCCTGCATAGCCCAGTTCCACCACTTCGTCGAAGAGCGTCGAGGCCCACAAATGGGGGTCATCGCTCAGCCGTTGGCGGCAGTACTCCAAGAAGGGCATGAACGCGTCCGGCGGCTGACGGCGATATCCGGAGACTCGCTCGCCGTTCAGATAGGCGCGGATCGTCTTGCGGTCGTGCCCCAGGTGCCGGGCGATCGCCGAGATCGACCAGCCCTGGCGACGCAGTGCGTGAGCATCCACGTCTTCCTCCCAGGTGAGCATCCAGGGCCCTTCAAACAGGCCGAACTCCGTGCCCACGCAGGCTCTCCACGACACGCCGACACCAGTTCGACACGCCGACAAGGATCACGCAAAGGGTGGGGAGATCACCTGAGCAGGTTTGGCCACCTGTAGAGCGGCACCTGAGGACAAAGAGCGCCATCAGCTCAGCAGAACTTCCAAGCCTACGGGGCCTGTGACCAGCGTGGCAGACGGTTCGCCCGGCCGTCGGCGGACGATGAGCCGCTTGATCCCGGTTGGCGTCCCATCGATCCGGCCGTGGATTTCTTCGAGGACTGGAGGAGCGACACGCATCGCCCCTGGCCCGCAAACCCATCGGTTCTGTGCTGGTGGCTCCCGTCCTTCTGGGGATCCTCTGAGGAGCCGGAATCAGAGGTGCCTCAGAGTGTGGTGATCGATGTAGGGGCAGTCAGCAGTGACCGCGACCTTCACGACGTACTGAAGCGAGAGCTTGGCTTCCCCGCCTTCTACGGCATGAACTGGGCCGCATTCTGGGATGCGATCACGGGACTCGACGAGATGCCCCGGATGTTGCGTTTCATCCGCTGGGCAGAACTGGAACGCCGAGCGCCTCTCGCCGCGGCTGCGCTCCGCGCACAGTTGGTCAGGTACGAGACGACCACTGAAGGGTTCAGCGTCGTCTACGACCAGTAGTTCTGGGCCGTCGCTCGTCATGAGGTGAGCCTTGTCCAGCTCGGTGTCATTGCGAGTTGTCGCTTACACGGTCGCGGAATTGCTGGAAGGCATGCCAGCCTGACGTCTGCCCCGGAGCGATCGGGGCCCCTTCCGCACAGTCGAAGGCCTCGCACGAGAGGGCTCCGGCAAGCCGGAAGACTGAGGTGAGCGCGTCGTCGCCGGAGCCTCTGATGTGGAGCATGATCGAGTCGACCGGGTCTTCCGAGCCAATGTGGAGTTCCATAGACCAGGTGGGTCCGAGGAGTTCGCCCCAGGTGGGGTCGGAGAGGTCGCAGTCGGGAACGGCCTGGGTGATGGCTGCGACGACGTCGTGCTGGCTGCCGATCGGGGCGGGGTTGTAGTCGTTGGGGATCTGCTGCACCGAGGTGAAGTCGTGGGGCAGGCGGAGGAGGAGCACGTCCCAGCTCATGGTGACCTTTCGAGGACGACTTGTAGGGCGAGTAGGTCTGATCAGGAGCCAAGGACACCGGTTGGAGAACGCCCGCTTCGACTCACCGCTTGATCACGGGCCTGCTTGCGGAGAGACTGCGACCCATGAGTTTTACGGGCATGCTCGCCGACGCACAGGTTACCGACGTTGAGGCGGATCTCTCCACGCAGCGGCAGGCTCACCAGTGAGTACCGACCTGCCCCACTTCCGCTACCACCCTGATCCCGTCGCAAGCGGGTCCGTCCGCGAGAGCGCCGAGACCTGCGCTTGCTGCGGGCGCACCACGGGGTGGATCTACACCGCCACTTTCTATACGCCCCTGGATGTCAGTGGGAGATTCTGCCCCTGGTGCATCGCCAACGGCAGTGCCGCTGAACGATTCGAGGGTGAATTCACCGACGCGTACGGGCTCGACGGTGTCAGCGAGGAGACCGCGGAGCAGGTCACCCGCCGCACCCCCGGCTTCCACGCCTGGCAGGATCCGCACTGGCTTGTCCACTGTAACGACGCGGCCGCCTTCATCGGCGAGGTCGGTTACACCGAGCTGGCAGCCCACCCCGAGGCACTCGACCAGCTTCGACTCGACCTTCGGATGGGTGGTTGGCACGACGCATCCCGGCTCGAGAGCTTCCTGACTCACCTTGGGCAGGGGGCGAGTGCCATGCTCTTCCGCTGCACCGTCTGCGGCACCCATCTCGCCTACGCCGACGCTTCGTAGCCCGGCCCAGCTCAGCACCCGCCCCTTCCCTTCAAAGGGTCCGCACCCATCCTGAAAAGTCGATCAGTCTCACCAGAAGTCCCAGTGCTGGGCGCCGGATTCTGTACCGCGTCGCTTCGGTGGGCGTCGAGGAGGCGGAAGAACTCTTCGACGGGAGTCGAGCCGGCCGGGGTGTTGCGCTCGATCTCGGCTGCCCAGGTGAGGGAGCTGGAGATGCCGCGATACTCGCAGGGCCAGCGGCTGAAGTCGTTTTCGGGCCAGAAGGCCCAGGGTTCGTCGATGCTGTGCACGCCAAGCGCCACCTCGACCGGGGTAGGGCGGGCAGCAAGCACCACCTGATCACTGATGCCACCGGCATCCCGCTCGCGATCACGCTGACCGGTGGCAATCGCAACGACGTCACCCAGCCATCCCCCTGCTCCAGGCCGTACCACCGGTGCCGGGCAAGCGCGGCCGGCCCCGGCGCCGCCCAGACGTCGTGCTCGGTGACCGCGGCTACGACCACGACAACATCCAGGCTCGCGCTGACAAGCCTCTCACTGGCCACGAACCGTGCGTGCGTGCCAACATGTCCGCATAAGCAAACGGATCAGCCGGCGGCAAAGTCGGGGATTTCTGGAAAGAAAACCGAGTGCTCGACCTAGAATTCTTCGACCTGAAATTCAAACCCTGATCGGGGCCGGGGATCCACACCACTTCATTGCACTGGGGCCAGGGCATAATCCTGACCCCAGTGCTCCACCTGGAGGACACGGTGAACGACCACTCGGCGGACCCAGGCCGGTCGATTTCCTGGGCTGACAACGAACTCATGTGGTGCTTGACCTACATCCGAGGTGTCACGCCGACGGAGGTTCTCACCCGGTACGGGGCGGATCCTGCGGAAGTGCAAATCCTGAATTTTCGGAATGCAGACGTTATTCAGCATCAGATGGGAGAGGAGGGAATCGCGGGGACAGTCTTGCGTCTCGGTTCGAACGGTGACTGGTCGTTCTGCCTTGAGGATTTGGGGCACGTCGGAGCGATGAGCACTGCCCTGAGCCGGGTTTCCCGCGATACTGAGACGTTTAGTCTCCATCAGAATGCACTCGGTAAGCAATACTTCCAATACTGGCGTGACAGTCGACCCATCGAACGATTCCGACCTGGTTTCGGACCGCGGCCTGATGTGTCACGCTCATGGTGGGACGCTATCGAGGAACGTCGCACGGTGAACGGCCAGGAGCTCTGGGGTTGGCTCCCCGTGATGCAGACAATCACGGCCTATACGGGAGTGGCAGTCGATAATGAGACCTTCCAGGGATCACTGCTCACTGTGTTTCTGCGCGACAGCAGTCAGGACCACACCCTGCCTTCCCCATCGACCCGTCATTCGACCGGCTACGGATTGCAGCTCACGCAGAACACCGACGAGCGACGAAAACCATAACGGCGGCGGGTGCCAAACAGCGGCTAAGAACCTCTAACGGAATGAGCGTTCGAGTGAGGTCAGGAGTCGATCTCCCAGTGGAGGGCGTTGGCTTGGGCGGGTGCTTCCAGTGTCTCCACGAGGGCTGCCGGGTCGGTGCCGGGTGGCAGGTCCACCGAGAGGTAGGTGCCCTGAAGCCACTCGCGTGGCAGGGCGGCTTCGACGCCCTTGCCGTGCAGGAGCTCGTGCAGCTGACCCCGGTCCTGGTGTTCCGCTACGAGCGCGACGCGCAGGGTCCGGTGGCCGGACTTCTGCACCACCGAGGTCACCAGGTGGTTGCTGTCGATGGTCACCACGTCGAGGTAGCAGACGCGCACCGAGTCGGCCCGGTGGGCTGCGTTCCGGTCCTGGTATGGATTTTCGGCGTTCTACTGCACCCCTGGCGAGGAAGGCGCCCACGAGAAGGGCGGCGTCGAGCGCGAGGGTGGCCGGTTCCGGCGCAAGCACCTGGTCCCGCCGCCCGAGGTCGACTCGCTGGCTGAGTTGAACGAGCGCCTCGCGGCGATCGACGCGGACGAAGACGCCCGGCATGTCCACGGCCGGCCGACCTCGATCGGCTTCGACTTCGAGCAGGAACGTCCCCTTCTGCAGCCTCTGCCAGCGGACGGATACGACTGCGGCATCGACCTAACTCCGGTGCTCCACCGCAACGGCCGGGTCACCGTCCGCCAGTGCTACTACTCGGTCCCTGCGAAGTTCATCGGCCTGAAGGTACGGGTGAAATTGCGGGCGAACGAACTGTGGATCTACGACGGCCGACTCGTCGTGGCCCGCCATCCCAGGCTGACCCGCCGCTACACCTTCCACGACATCCTGGACCACTATTTGGAGATCCTGCTGGTCAAGCCCGGTGCCTTCGCCGGCGCCTCCGCACTCGCGCAAGCACGCGCCGAGGACGGATTCACCAAGACCCACGAGGCGTTCTGGGCGGCGGCGAAGAAGAAGTGCGGGGACCGGGAAGGAACCCGGCTGCTGATCGAGGTCCTGCTGCTGCACCGTCAGCTGCCCGCGCACGCGGTGATCGCCGGGATGGGCACGGTCGTGAGGATCGGCTCGATCAGCACGGATCTCGTCGCGATCGAGGCCCGCAAGGCGATCGAGGACACCGACGAGAGCGACCTCGACACCCCCGACGAACAGGCGGACGACGCAGCGACCACCGACGGCCACGAGCCCGCGGAGTCGGCCGGGGAAGGGGCAAAGGTATCTCCCTGCACACCCGGCGACTGCCGGCCGACGCCCGCTCCGCGCTGCCGGACATGTCGAAGTACGACCGGCTGCTGTTGCCGGTGAAGAACACCACCAGCACGAGGAAGAGCACGAGCGCATGACCGCCACCCAGGCCGAAGAGGCCACCGACCAGGTCCCGGCCCGGCGGATGCCCCTGCCGGGCGATCCCGAGGAGGCGCTGATCGACGAAGCCTGCCGGGACCTGCGACTGCCGGCCTTCCGTGAACGGTTCGCGAGCTGGCCACCGCCGCCCGCCGGGAACAAGCCACCTACAAGCAGTTCCTCCTAAACCTTCTCCAAGTCGAGATCGCCGACCGGGACGTCCGCCGCCAGCAGCGGCTCGTCCGCGCCGCCCGCTTCCCACGTCCGAAGCGGCTGGAGGACTTCGACTACGACAAGAACCCCAACGTCAGCCCCGAGGCCGTCGACCTCAAGTCCCCGTCCTGGGTCCAGCAGGGCCGCCCGCTCGTCCTGATCGGTGACTCGGGCACCGGCAAGTCCCACCTGCTGATCGGGGTCGGCACCGCGATCGCCGAGGCTGGCCTGTTCGTCCGCTACACCACCAGCTCAGCCCTCGTGAACGAGCTCGCCGAGGCGGAGGCAGGACGCCGCCTCTCGTCGGTGATCGCCCGCTACAGCAAGGTCGACCTCCTCTGCCTGGACGAGTTCGGGTATTTGAACCTGGACAAAAAGGGCGCGAAGCTGCTGTTCCAGATTTTCACCGAGCGTGAGGAGTCGAGTGGGACAAGGCCTTCGGTGACCCACGGCTCTGCGCGGCCATCGCCGACCGGATCACCTTCCGCTGCACCCTCATCCAGACTGGCGCCGAGTCCTACCGATTCCGGATCACTGAAGCGGAACGCCGGGACGGATGAAGGTCCGCTCAGCACTGCCACAGGAAGGCGGCGTGAGCGCAAGGTTCGCACGCAAAGGCATACGCGCTGCCGCAGCCGCCAAAGTTCATCGACGTGCGGTGATCGGGGCCTTCCTCAAGCTGGACGATCAAGGGCATTGGGCGATCGCATGACGGGCATGACGGAGTCTCGTCCCCTTGGACCCACGAGGGCACTCCGCCGAGCTGCCCGAGCACGTCGGACTCCGGCCGGCCCGTCTTCTCAGCCCACACTTCTCGGGCTCGGTCGTAGTCCGCCGCCTCCGTGGGTTCCTGGGTGATCGAGCGGACCGCGCCGAGGGTCAAGACGTCCTCGTCGACTTCCTCTGCAAGTTGAGGCAACGGCAGCGGTTGAAGGCCTTCGGGCGGGAAGAGAAGTGCCCGGTTCCCGCCCGAGTCCGGAGCCCAGTCGTCGCACATGCCCGGGTCGTTCTGGCAAGCGAACAGCGCGAGGGTCCCACGGCCCGGGGCGGTCTCCTTACCAGCGGGATCGCTGACGTCATCCAGGACTACCTGGGCCAGGAATTGCTGAGGTCCGCCGCAGGAAGAACACGAAGGCCACTCGGTGCCGGGAGGGGCCAGTGGTCTGCCACCGGTCCGGGTGACCAGGGAATCCGGTGGGACTGGGCCTGCATCGATCATCAGGGTCGTCATGGGCCAGGACTCTAGGTCACCCCTACGACACGCCCGCGGCCAGCACGGTCTGGCGACCCTGAGCACGAGGCCGGGCCCTTCCAGACCGCGCCTGTCAGGGACACGGACCGGCAGAGCCCGGGAGCCACAAGCTATCGGCTCCAACCGTATCGAGCCCGCTGACACTCCCCACTTCGCCGAGCACGCCGACGGAAGTCACCCCGTAGAGGTGGCTCTCGTTCTCGGGCTCTGGTCCAAGTTGTGTGGGCCGGCCACGGTCCGTAGCCGAGGGGCTGATCACCTCGTGCTGAAGGTTGTCCGGAACTCGTTCCTCCTCAGTTGAGGGTCGGCGACAGTCCTGCGCCGTGGCATGTGCGCGATCTCTTGAGCCAAATGTGCTGTTCCCAGGCGTCCCGGATGTCGTGGTGCTCGCGGTTGAGCCGAGCGACAGGGTACTGCGAGTCGAAGCGCGAAGCTCGGCCGTGGGCGCGAGGTGTCCGGCATGCGGGGGCTGGTCCGCCCGCCTCCACGGCTCCTACCTGCGCTTTCCTGACGACTTACCCAGCATGGGGCAGGCGGTCGTGCTCCGCCTGCGGGTCCGTCGGTTCGTCTGCGTCCAGGACGGCTGTCCGCGACGGACGTTCGTGGAGCAGATCGCCGGGCTGACGCGGCGGCATGCCCACAGGACGGAACGCCTGCGGCAGGCTTTCAGCTCGCTGGGGCTGGCCCTGGCCGGCCGTGCCGGGGCCAGGCTCGCCGGGAAGCTCGGCATCGCGGTGAGCCGCTACACCATCCTGCGCACGGTGGCCGAGCTTCCCGACCCCGAGGTGGTGACACCGACGATCCTGGGCGTCGACGACTTCGCCTTCCGCAAGGGCCACGTCTACGGCACGGTGCTGGTCGACGGCCAGACGCACCGGCCGCTGGACCTGCTGCCCGACCGTGACATGGACAGCTTCGCAGACTGGCTGTCAGAGCACCGAGGGATCGCTGTGATCTGCCGGGACCGTGCGACCTGCTACGCAGAAGGGCACGGCTCGGCGCCCCCGCCGCCATCCAATGTGCTGGTCGGTGGCATGTCGGGCACAACCTTGGCGAGGCCGCCGAGCGGTGCGTCGCCCGGCATCGCGCATGCCTTCGCGCCACGGCCTTCACCGCTGGCCCACCCGACACGGACACGTCCTGCAGCACCGACGAGCAGGACCTGGCATCCGTCCCACCCGGTGAAAGATCCCATCGATTCGTGGAACGGACCCGCCACAAGCACGCCCTCGTCCACGGGCTCCTGGCCCGCGGCTACAGCCAGCGGGCCGCCGCACGGGAACTCGACGTGACGCGCAACACCATCGCCCGGTACGCCAAAGCACCCACTGCCGAGGCCATGCTGCACGGACAGTGGCAGAACCGCCCCAGCAAGTCCGACGAACACAAACACCACATCCACCAGCGATGGAGTGAAGGCTGCACCAACGGCCACCAGCTTTACCGCGAGCTCAAGGAAGCCGGGTACACGGGCAGTTACGAACTCCTCCGGGACTACGTCCGCCGGCTGCGGAAGGTCGGCCAGCCCGGCGCCCCCGTGCTCGCGCCGCGGACCGTGACCAGCTGGCTCCTCAGCCACCCCGACAGCCTCGACAAGACCCAGTGGCAGCACCTCAAGCTGATCCTCGCCAGCTGCCCGGAACTGAACATCCTCGCCGGGCACGTGCGGTCGTTCGCCGTCATGCTCACCCACCGCCGCGGTGAACAGCTGCCCCAATGGATTGCCGGCGTCCGCCGCCAACCGCTGCCCAGCCTCCTGACCTTCGCCAACCGACTTGAACAGGACTTCAAAGCGGTCACCGCCGGGCTGACCCTGCCCTGGAGCTCCGGGGTGGTCGAGGGACACGTCAACCGGATCAAGATGCTCAAGCGCCAGATGTACGGCCGCCCAGGTCTCCCGCTCCTCCGCAAGCGCGTGCTCCTCGCCTGAGACAGACACGCAGCTTCACTGCCCACACAACTTGAACCAGAGCCCGTTCTCGCCGCCGATCAGGGACCAGTGACGCAGGCCGTCCCCATCACGAATGGACGAAAGCGGCTCCCGAAACCGCCGCCCCGCTGGCTCTCATACAGTCCGCCGAAAGCAGCGTGTCCATGGTCACAGCACCCATCGAACGGTCACATCGGACCAATAGTCACCCGAGGGCCGATGCACAGCCCGCGAACATGCCGACGGGCCAGGTAGGGCTTCCACCGTCGGCCTGATGGCCTGCCGTGAGCTGCTGCCAACCTGAATCCGCAGGTCCAAGTGCTGGTGTGGTCGATCCTTGGGTGCTCGTGCTGGTCGTGGGCGGGAGCCCATCGAGAAGATCGTCGGGCAGGGGTCGGGATTGTCTCCGAAACGGAGTCAGGGGCGGCGCTCTGGCCCGTGCACCTGGGCTGGGGGCGCAGTCCGCTGCTGGCCAGCGCATGACATCCTGGCCCAGTGCTCCTGAACGATCTCTCCAGCGGTGTCGACCTCCGCCCAGTGCGCTATCAGTTCGCCACCGCTCGGGGCGACTCGTACGACGACAACTGGCTGGTCATTGAGGGCACGGTGGCGACTCCTGAGGGAAAGTGGTCCTTCGCCGATCCGTGTTTGCTCACCGATGAGGCCCGCCAGGTGTCCGCGTGGCTGCGCGCGGTGGCCGCAGGGACGGTGGACGTCATCGAACCTGATGCCGAAGGCGAGCTGTCGCCGGACACGTGGTTCATCGAGCCGGTCGTGGCTTTCAGCCTCGCCCATCGAATTGAGGGCGGGACCACGGTGATCCGCGTTCATCTGTCTCTGAAGGCGGCACCTCCGTGGCAACAGGGCGATGATGGGGCTGACATCTACCAGTACGTCGTGGAGGTCAGGTTGGACGCCGCAGCGCTGCTGCACGCGGCTGACGAGTGGGACCTCTCTCTGGCTTCCCTCCCGCCCCGCTGACCCAGCCACCCGGCACTCCCCGGACAACCGATTCCTACCTGCTGGGGTCGGGTACCCCTCTACGATCCGGTGCATGCTGGATCCCGAACTGCTGGAACGGATAACCGCGCGGCGCGCGGAACTGGACGAACTCGAAGAGCAGCTGGCCAAACAGCTGGCGGAAGTGCGAGCCGAGCGGGACGAACTCGCAGTCGCCGAGCGCGTGCTTGAACGGATGACCGGGCAGCTCGCCGAGGAACGCGCCTCCGCCGGCCCGGTGCCCGGGCAGGTGGGCGGCCGGGCGGTGATGCTGATCCCGCGCCGCGAATCGGGCGTGAAGGAGGACTCGCTGCCGTGGGACTATCAGCGCGTCATCGCCGCCGTGCGGCAGGCCGGCGGACCGGTCATGGCCCGCGAGGTCGGCGAGGTGGTGGGGTGAACGTCAGCGTGAAGGCCAAGCTGGAACCGCTACGCAGCAAGCTCGTCAGACTCGTCGATCGCGGCTGGCTCCGCAAACTGCCCGACGGTCGGTTCACCACCCGCCTGTGACCAGGAAAGCCACTACTCGGAGCGGACCGGCACGGGCGTAACGAAGGCGCTCCCGACGGCCGTTGGAATTGTGTGACGAATACCAAAGAACGCACCGAGGACACCTGTCCACTTGTCTACCAGTGCCGTCTGCCACTGTCCACGCGCACCGTCAACCACCTCACTGACCTGCTGCGACGCCGTCTGAAGGCAATCCGGTCCCGATGGCGAATCCTGCCGCCGGGGAAGGTCGCGGTGATCGTCCTGGCCGTACTACGCCACGACCAGCGCCTGGCTGACATGGCCGGCGGCAACAACGTGTCCGAATCCACCGTCCGCCGCTGGCGCGACGAGCTGGTCGGACTGCTCGCCGCCCAGGCGCCCGCCTGGACCGCGCCCTGAAGAAGGCCGCCAAGCAGGGCGGGGAAGTGGTCCTGATCGACGGCACCCTCATCCGCACCCAGCGCCGCACCGGCAAGGCCGACCGGCGAAATTACTCCGGCAAGCACCGCAGCCACGGCCTGCACTTTCTTGCCCTGACCGATGAGAACGGGCGCTTGATCTAGCTATCCGCTGCCCGGCCCGGCCGCACCCACGACAACACTGCTGCCCGCCACGACCACATCCTGGCCCACCTGCAGGCCGCTGGCCTCGGGGCGCTGGCCGACCTTGGCTTCCGAGGCCTGGACAACGACATCCTCGCCCCCGTGATCGTCACCGGCTACACCGGCAGCCGCACCCACAAGCTCACCCCGGGCCAGAAGGAAGCCAAGCGAGTCCTGGCCGTTGTGCACATATGATCAACTTTGCGACCATATATAGAGCGTCCATATGCCTACGGTGAGGAGAAGTGAGTTGTTGTTCAAGAGGACCAAGCGTGACCGCAAGGATTCTGGCCTCAGGGACGCCAAGGGTTCCAAGGTCTACAGGAAGACCGGATGGCGGACTATGGGAGGCAAGACGTCCGACGAGCAGGCCGTAGCCGCGGCGGTTGCAGCGGCGGTTGTAGTCTCCACCACTGTGATCAGCTGATGGGCAACGCACTGGCTGGCCGCCCATATGGGCGGCCAGCCAGTGCGTTGTGAGCTCAGTGTCCTTGTGGTGAGTCGAATACACCTTGAAGTTCGGGTCACCGAGTTTGATGGCCGCACCTGTCAGCCCCTTGGTGGCAAAAGCCGGCGTTCTCGATCTGAGAACGACTACCTAGACAGCACACCCTGAGTATCAGGGCTTTGAACCAGACGGCGACGACGAAACAATCGGCAGCGAGCTGCGAAGGCTGCGCGGCGATGTCCCTGCCCGAGCTGATCGGCCCCCGCGTCGGCTGGCACGCCGTTGCCGGGTGGGGCGTGCTCCTGGAAGGGGAGCACCGGGTGAGCTCGCGAGGTTACGTGCGTGCGCTGTGAGGGGTCACCTTCAGGCCGAGGGCGCGCAGGTCTGTCACGAAGGCGCGGGGCCCTTGGAAGAGGCGGGCGTGCATGCCTGTGGTGTGCGCGGCTTGGACGAAGGTGGGTTCGTCGTCGAAGTAGCCGAGTTTGTGTGGGGGCAGGCCCATGCGTTCGGCGGCGTGGAAGGCGATGGGGGAGGGTTTGTCGACTCCCAGGCCTGCTGAGGTGAACACATGATCGAAGGTGATGCCGTGGCGCTCGAGGTCTGCATGGAGAGAATCGGTGCAGTCGGACAGGACGCCGACGGGCAGGTGGGTGCGGATGCGGCGCAGGAGGTCGATCATGGTCTGGTCGGGTTCTCCGCGGTCTTCGCGCCACGGGGCGAGGTGGTCTCGGGTGGCTGGTCCGTAGTCGTTGGCCAGGCGCTCGGCGACGTCGTCGGCCCATTGCTGGTCGGTGAGGACACCGACTCTGGCCAGGCGGTAGGCCGGGTGGTCGTAGGCGTAGCGGGCGATGGTGCCGGTGGGAAGGCCGGCGCGCTGCTCGCTGGTGTGGGCGCCGGTGTTGTGCCAGTGCCGGAAGAGGCCGTTCATGTCGAGGAGCAGGCCGTCTATGCGGGGCATGGGACTGACTCCTTTACTGAGGGACGGAAGCGCGGCTAGGCCGGGGTCTGCGGGGTGCGGCCTGGTGGTAGGCGGCGATGTAGTGGTCGGTGGTGCGCCTCCAGCTGTAGGCGTTCTCGGTGTGGGAGCGGCCGTTGGCGCCGCGCCGCTGGCGCTCTGCGGTGTTGGTCAGGGCGGTGATGAGGGTGTCGGCGAGGTCGTCGGCGTCGTCTGGTTGTGACGAGCCAGCCGGTGGCGCGGGGGCCGTCGGGGACGATGGTGTGGAGTGGGCCGCCAGTGGCGGTGGCGATGGGCGGGGCATGAGCGTGGAGACGGCCGAGCTCGTCGAACGCGCCCGCCGCTACCCGGAGTACTTCCCCAGCACCGGCAGCGCGGAGGTGTCCCTGCGCTACGGCGCACCCGGCGACCGGACCGCACCGCTGCGCCTGGCGGGCGTGACGCCTGCCGCTCACTGCGGAGGGTTGCCGTGCTTGCGCAGGGGCAGATCGGCGTGCTTGCTCTGGAGCATGGCGAGGGACTCGATGAGCACCTCGCGGGTCTCCGCGGGGTCGATCACGTCGTCGACCAGGCCGCGCTCGGCCGCGTAGTAGGGGTGCATCAGCTCGGACTTGTACTCCTTGACCATGCGCGAGCGCATGGCCTCGGGGTCCTCGGCCTGGGCGATCTGGCGGCGGAAGATGACGTTGGCCGCACCCTCCGCGCCCATGACCGCGATCTCGTTCGTCGGCCAGGCGTAGGTGAGGTCGGCGCCGATGGACTGGCTGTCCATGACGATGTACGCACCTCCGTAGGCCTTGCGCAGGATCAGCGAGATCCTCGGCACGGTCGCGTTGCAGTAGGCGTACAGCAGCTTCGCGCCGTGCCGGATGATGCCGCCGTGCTCCTGGTCGACACCCGGGAGGAAGCCGGGCACGTCCAGGAACGTCACGAGCGGGATGCTGAAGGCGTCGCACATCTGCACGAAACGCGCGGCCTTCTCGCTCGCCTCGATGTCCAGCACGCCCGCCAGCACCTGCGGCTGGTTGGCCACGACCCCGACCAGCTGGCCGTCCAGGCGGGCGAGCGCGCAGACGACGTTCCGCGCCCAGCGCTCGTGCACCTCCAGATACTCGCCGTCGTCGACGACCTCCTCGATGACCCGTGTCATGTCGTACGGCCGGCTGCCGTCGACCGGGACGAGCTCCAGCAGCGCCTCGCTGCGGCGGCCGACGGGGTCGGAGGCCTGCGCCCGGGGCGGGTTCTCGCGGTTGTTCTGCGGGAGGAGGGACAGCAGGTAGCGCACCTCGGCGAGGCACGTCTCCTCGTCGTCGTAGGCGAAGTGGCAGACACCGGAGGTCTCCGCGTGCACGTCCGCGCCGCCGAGCCCGTTCTGGGTGATCTCCTCGCCGGTCACCGCCTTGACCACGTCCGGGCCGGTGATGAACATCTGCGAGGTCTCGCGGACCATGAACACGAAGTCCGTCAGGGCGGGGCTGTAGGCCGCGCCGCCCGCGCACGGGCCGAGCATCACGCTGATCTGCGGGATGACCCCGCTCGCCTTGGTGTTGCGCTGGAAGATGCCGCCGTAGCCGGCCAGGGCCGAGACGCCTTCCTGGATGCGGGCACCCGCGCCGTCGTTGAGCGACACCAGCGGGGCCCCGGCCGCGATGGCCATGTCCATGATCTTGTGGATCTTCGTGGCGTGGTCCTCGCCCAGGGCGCCGCCGAAGATCCGGAAGTCGTGGGCGTAGACGAAGACCGTGCGGCCCTCCACCGTGCCCCAGCCGGTGATCACACCGTCGGTGTACGGCTTCTTGGTCTCCAGGCCGAACCCGGTCGCCCGGTGCCGGCGCAGCTGCTCGACCTCCCGGAAGGAGCCCGGGTCGAGGAGGAGCTCGATGCGCTCCCTCGCGGTCAGCTTGCCCTTGGCGTGCTGCGCCTGGGTCGCCTTCTCGCTCGGGCCGGCCACGGCCTGCGCGCGGATCTCGTGCAGTTCGGCCACGCGTCCGCGTGCGTGCGTACTCATTCGGCGATGGCGGTGCGCCTCGTCCACCGGTAGATGGGCAGCCGCTTGTCCCCGACGATGCTGAACTGGCCTTCGTGCACGAAGTGTTCGTAGTGGGCGCCGAACCGGTACTTGAACTTCTCTGTCAGCGACGGGGACAGCTGTACGCGCTCCGCCTCCGGAATGGCGGACGGACCGCCGACCAGCAGCACTTCGAAGTCCGACATGGCGAAAGCCTCCTGACACGTGGACGGGCCATCTGTCACTCCTCGCCAGGTTCGCGCCACTGCCTAAATTCGGGCCAAAAAAAGACCCCGCAGGGGGAGTTGTGGCGACCGCACGGAGCACGCCAGACTGGTTCTCAACGCCTGTTGAGTGGAATCATCCTGTTTGTCAGCTACAGGGAGCAGATCGTGACTTCTCCGGCTGCCGGGCCGACCGCCGGCACAGCGCCGCCCGAACCGCCGGCCACGACCCGGCGTTCCCCCAACTACCGTGTGCTGCTCGGCCCGTCGCTGCTCGGGCTCTTCCTGGTCATCGCCTTCGCCGGGCTGATGATCCCCAGCCTGCGCAACCCCGCCCCGCACGACATGCCGCTCGGGGTGGCCGGACCGCCCCCGGCCGTCGAGCGCCTCGGCCAGCAGCTGGAGGCGGGCGCACCGGGCGCCTTCGACGTGATCGAGTACGCCGACGAGAAGGCGGCCCGGGAAGCGCTGCGCGACCAGGAGGTCCTGGGCGCCATCATCATCGGCCCCCAGGGCGCTCCCGCCCTGCTCACCGCGAGCGCGGCGGGCGACGCGCCGACCCGGGCGGCGACCTCGGCCTACGAGCGACTGACCGACCAACTCGGCACCCCGCCACTGGTGCAGGACGTCGCGCCCCTGCCCGAGCACGACTCCCGAGGGGTCAGCGCGGTGCTGCTGTGCGTCGCCCTGTCCGTGGGCGGACTGCTCTTCCAGGTGGGCCTGAGCCTGGCGGCCGGAGGCGAACGGGCCCCCGCGCGCTGGCTGGCCTCCGTTGCCTACGCGGTGGTCGCCGGCCTGATCGGTGCCCTGCTCGCGGGTCCCGTCACCGGCGCCCTCACGGGCCACTTCGCGGAGCTGCTGGGAATCGCGATCCTGCTGTCGCTGACCGTCGTCGGTGTGGTGGCGGCCTGTCAGGCGCTGCTGCGCGCGCTCGGCATCGTCGTCGGCGCGCTGCTCGTACTGCCGCTCGGCGTCTCGTCGTCCGGCGGTGTCGTCAACCCGCACTTCCAGCCCGCCTTCTACGCGGCCGTCTCGGAGTACCTGCCCATGGGCAGCACCGTCTCCCTCCTGCGGCGGGTCTTCTACTTCGACGGCAACGCGGCCGGCGGCCCGCTGCTCACCCTGGCGCTGTGGGCGGCCGTCTCCTGGGTCGTGGCGCTGGTGGTGGAGCGGTTCCGGCCGTTCCGCCCGGTCGTGGTCGTCGTGCCCGCCTCCGCGCTGCCCGCCGGCGACCCGCGGACGGCCTGATGGCGGCCGAGCCCAGCGGTCCCGCCGGCCTGTCGGCGGGGCCGGCCGGTCCCGACGGGACGCAGGAGAACCGCCGCGAGCTGATCCGGCTCGCGGCGGTCGAGCTGTTCGCACGGCACGGCTACCGCGGCACCACCGTCCGGGCCATCGCGGAACGCGCCGGTGTGGACCCGGCCCTGGTGATGTACCACTACGGCAGCAAGGAGAAGGTCTTCTCCGTGGTGATCCGGGAGGCGATGCGCGCCGAGGAGCTGCTGCCCGCCCTGCCCGAGCTCCTCGACGGACCCCCGGGCAGCGCCGGGTCCGACAGCACGCGGGGCGGGCCCGGCAGCCGGCTCGTCCGCGGCTTCCTGACCCGCTGGGAGGACGCCGCGTCACGCTCCTCGCTCCTGGTGGTCTTCCGCTCCGCGATGGAACACCCCGAGGCCTCGCAGCTGTTCCGGGAGGTGGCCGGCGGCGAACTGCTGATGCCGATCGCCCGCCGGATCCCGGCCCCCGACCCCGAACTGCGGGCCGTGCTCGTGGCGTCCCTGCTCGTCGGGCTGGTCACCGGCCGCTACGTGGTGCCCATCGGCCCGCTGGCCGACATGGACCTGGACACGGTCGTGGACCTCTACGGGCCGTACGCCGACGCCATGCTGCTGGGCCGGCTGGGCACCCCGCCGCCCCTGCCGTGATACCACCGTACTCCCTCAACGGAGCCCGGGAAGTGTCCCGTTGACGAGCGCCTTCACGACCTGGCGCCGCTGCAGCTTGCCGCTCGGGGTCTTCGGCAGGGCGCCCCGGGGCACCACCTCCACCCGGTCGGGACGAAGCCCCGTCTCCGCGGAGACCGCCGCGATCACCGCAGCGCGGATCTCCGCGACGCGCTCGGCGTCGGCGTGGCTGCGGGACTCCACCACCAACACCAGTGCCTCGGTGCTGCGCTCCGGGTCCGGGCAGCCCACGGCGGCCACGGCGTCCGCCCGCAGACCGTCCACCGTGGCGGCCGCCGCCTCGAAGGCGTACGGGTGGTAGTTGGACCCGGCGATGATCACCACGTCCTTGATGCGGCCGGTGACGTACAACTGGCCGTTGTCCAGGAACCCCTGGTCCCCGGTGTCCAGCCAGCCGTTGTCGAGGACCTTCGCGGTCTCCTCGGGCTGGCGGTAGTAGCCCGACATCATGGATGGGCAGCGCAGCAGGATCGTCCCCTGGCGGCGGTCCGGCAGGTCCGCGCCCGCCTCGTCCACCACCCGGATCTCGATCTCCTTCAGCGCGCTGCCCGACGACACCAGCTCCTGCCGGTCGGGATCGTCCGGCGAGGCCTCCACGACCTCGCCGTGGGCGGCCAACCGGTCGCGGCGCACGGGCAGCGTGATCAGCGGGTCGCCCGGCACGCACATGGTCGCCGCCAGGGTGATCTCCGCCATGCCGTAGCAGGGCGTCATCGCCCGATCCCGGCAGCCGTAGGGAGCCATCCGCTCGGCGAACGCGCGCAGCGTGCCGGCCTGTACCACCTCGGCGCCGTTGCCAGCGAGCCGCCAGGCACGGAGGTCGAGCCCTTCCAGTTTGACGTCCGGCACGTTCGTGACACACAGCCGGTAGGCGAAGTTCGGCGCCGAGGTGAAGGTGCCCCGGTAGCGGTGCATCGCCCAGAGCCACCGCTCCGGGCGCAGCGCGAACGACAGCGGCGGCATGCTCGCCACCGGCAGGCCGTGCAGCAGCGGGGCGAGGTTCAGTCCGATCAGCCCCATGTCGTGGTGGAGCGGCAGCCAGCTGACGATCAGATCGCCCGAGCGGTAGGCACGGTCACCGATCGCGGCGGCATTGGCGAAGACGGCCTCGTGGGTGAGGGTCACGCCCCGGCTGTCGCCCGTGGTGCCGGACGTGAACTGGATCAGCGCGAGGTCACCGGGCCGCGCCCGCACCGAGCCCGGCACCAGACCGCCTTCGAACGGCGGCTCCACGATCGCCACCCCGGCCTGGGCGCACGGGCCGACACGGCGTCCCGGAACTCCGGGGAGGCCACCACGGCACGTGGCTCCGCGCGGCTGATCAGCAGCCGCAGCCGGTCCTCCCAGCGCTGCCGGCGCATGGTGGCCAGGGGCGGCTCGCACACGAAGGGGACGGCGCCCAGCAGGAAGCAGCCGTGCAGCGCCGCGTAGGCGTCGACGCCGGTGTCCATGCAGACACCGACCCGGTCACCGGGGCGCACCCCGTGCTCGGCCAGCGTGGTCGCCGCGGCCCCCGCCAGCTCGGCGAGTTCGGATGCGGTCAGCCGCACCGGCTCCCCCGAGCCCTCGACGTAGGCCAGCGGCCGGCCGGGATCGCGGTCGGCGATCTCCAGCAGGGCCGCGCCGATGGTGCCCGCGGAGGTCAGGGACACCGGCCCCGGACGGTCCTCCGGCTCGAATCCCTTCCGGTCGATGTGCACGTCCTCGTTCGAAACGGCGGTGCACCGGGCGCACCGGGCGCGCGGCGGGCGCCTGCGGCCGTGAGAGGCGTCGGAGCTCCTGGCACGTCGAAGGGTGCCGGCCCGCAAGGGCGCTTCTGAGGGGCCGGCCGGAGGAGGCGGTGGTGCGGTGGTGCTGTGCCCGCCGGTGGAGCCGATGCTCGCCCAGGCCCACGACACCCTCCCCAGCCCCAACGCCCTGCCCGGAGGGCTCGCCTACGAGGCCAAGCTCGACGGCTACCGGGCGCTGCTGTTCACCCCCGCCGAGCCGGGCGGCACGGTACTGGTGCAGTCCCGGCGCGATCACCCTCCAGCGGCAGTTCCCCGATCTGGTCGCTGCGGCGCGCCAGCTGCCGCACGGCCTGGTTCTCGACGGGGAGGCAGTGGTCTGGAGCGAGAGCAGGCTCTCCTTCGAGGCGCTGCAGCGACGCGCTTCCGCGGGGGGCTCGCTCCGTCGCGCAGCTCGCGGAGGCGCTGCCGGCCCACTTCGTCGCCTTCGACGTCCTCCAGATCGACGGCCGGGAACTGCTCACCGCGCCGTATGAGCACCACCGCGCCACGTTGGAGAACCTGTTCACCGAGCACAAGCTGGCGCCGCCCTGGACGCTGTGCCCTATGACGAGCGATCCCGTGCTCGCCCAGGAGTGGCTGACGTCCTGGACCGACGTCCCCGGTGTCGAAGGTGTGTTGTGGCCAGGGTTCACTACTGATCGATTGACCGGTTAATGGCAGGGTGGTGCCGGTCGGTGCTGAGCCTGCCGAAACCGATATTGAGTTGGCCTTTCGGGTTATCGCTAGGCGTGACGCGCCGGTGTTGCATGAGAGGTATCCCGTGAGCCGCCGCTATAGACGTGCAGGTGAATGTCTCAGGTCGGGGTCGGCCTGCCTCTGAGGCGCGGTGAGGCGGAGCGTGCACGCCTCGCGCCTCGGGCGGGCCGACAGAGGCGCGAACCCGCCAAGGGGGCGGGGCGGAGAGTCGCGAGCAAACGCGCGTCGCTGGAACGGCCGCCGGAACGGGAGAACCCCCATGTGGGTTGCGGGCATGAGGCGAGTGGGAGAGGGGAGAAGCGAAACGGGAGGAAGAAGCATGGGCGCCCGGATGGGTGTGTGTAGGTGCTGACGGCATCGCGGCGCAGTGCGCGGGGGTTCTGAAGTCTCCGCACGCCTGGTGACCGCTCGTGTCTGATCGCGTACGGTCAGCGTTAAGGAGGGTTGCGGACGGCGACCCCGGCAGGCAGGAGGAATGCCCATGCGTCGTATCGCGCTGTCACTCGGCTCCCTGATGGCGGCGGGCACGCTGGCTTTCGCGGTCCCCGGCTCCGCCGTCGCGGCCCAGGGAGTGCTCGTCGTCAACGGCACGGCGTACGAGGACCCCAGCGGCTGCTACGACACAGACATCCGGCCCCTGAGCGTGTCCAACCACACCGACGAGGTCGCCCTTGTCTTCTCGGAGGCGGGCTGCTCCGGACAGGTCATCGAGCTCGTCAACCCAGGAGATGAGACGATCTCCGAGTCCGGTAAGAGCGTCTACATCAACTGACCGCCACCCTGTGCCCCCCGTGCCCGCGGCTGGCCGATGGCTCCGGCTGCGGCCCGCTGTCGGGCCGGGGTGGGCAGGGGTGGGAGGGTTGCGCCTGGTGCGGCGGCACCGTGTGTGCCCCAGGCTGCCGGTCCTGGCACCCCGTCCTCGTGGCGGGCTCAGGGCGCGGTCACGCGAACCGTCGGATATACCTGAAGGGTGCCCCCGGCTTCCAGGGCGGGGACGCGAGGCAGCGCCCCGGGCAGTCATCTGCTGTCGCAGGGTGCCGTCTGCCGGAATCACCGCTTCTTCGGCGGTGGCGCGCACTCGCCACCCGTTCACGATCACACCGCGAGGTATACGGCCGGTGACCGACTGTGCGCAAGGCCTTGTGGTCAAGGGGAGATCGCAGCGCTACCGCCCCGGGGCCAGGAGATGGTTCAAGCTCCGCCGCCGCCACACCACCGAAGCGATCTTCCCTGTCAAGTTCTTCTGTTCAGTCCCGCGGCTACTGCTCAGGCTCCCCTTGAGTCCGCTGTGGTGGGCACTCCGACGTGTCGCAGTGTCGATCGGCGGAAGGCTGGCAACCGCATAGGGTCAGCGGCATGTCTGACACGTTCGACGTAGCTGAGGTCCTGGCGGGTGGGTGCAGGAAACGGGCGGATTCATGGGCATTTGTCAGCTCTTTTGCCGCCTCCTGGTTCACTCCATTGTCACCGGCTGATGGGTTCACGCTGGATCAAATACAGAGAGCTGAGGACCGCCTCGGCGTTCACCTTCCGGTTGCTCTCCGGGAGGCATACACGTTGTTCGGTCGACGGCGAGATCTGGTTGCGCAGCAGAACCCGTTGCTGGAGCCGGAGGAACTGCTGCTCGACCCTTCCGGCGAACTTCTGGTCTTCCGCAGTGAGAATCAAGGCTGTGCCGGTTGGGGGGTGTCGCTGACCGACTTGTCTCGGGAGGACCCACCGGTCGCTCTGTTTTCCGATCGCCTGCCGAACTCCGAACGATGTCATTTTCTCGATCGCTTGTCGCTGGCTTGTGTTGAAACCGTGCTGAGCGAGGCTGTCGTAGGCAGGTGGCGACAAGGGCGCGCATGCCAGGCAACTCCTGAGGTAGTTGCCTGTCTGGAAACTGAGTTTGCACGTGTCCCGTTGCCGCCCTACCCGGCGTGGTTCGACCCGATGGGACCGGGCGTTCGGTGGTTTTCTGCCGCTGGCCTGCTGCTCCGTCTGGAGCCCGGCTCCGAGGGGACGGAGTTGGTCGTAACGGGTCGGACGGAAGGTGATCTTCAACGCGCGATCGAAGCGATTCCCGGTGCCTGGCCTGACGCCGAGCCGACCGTGACCAGGACAATCAGTGAGCACGACTTCGTTCTGCCATTTTGACGACAAGTTGCTGGGCGGGAATCAGCGTCCACGACAGCGCGGACGACGCTCAGGTCGACGGGGTCGCCCCGGTGTCCCGTCGACCGGCGCGGACCCGAATGGGTGCAGCTGTCAGGTAGTGGGTGCACGAAGCAGGATGACGTTGTCGGGGGGCGGGGCGGAGTTCGTTGACGTGCTCTGCTCCTCGGTAAGCACGGCGCTGGCAAGGGTGAGGTTGGTGACCAGCTGACGGAGTTCCTCGATCTCGGCCCTCTGGTTCGCGATGGTCTTCTTGAGCTTGGCGACGGTTTCCCGCAGCCGCTTCTCGGGCTCCGGGACCTGGGCCGTCTCGGTGCCGACACGTTCGTAGAACTCGTTCTTCAGGTCCGCGTGCCGCTTCATCAGAGCCATGCGGTGGACGCCGGCCTCGGCGGCGAGGGCGACGACGGTGAGGCTGCCGTTGGAGTTGGTGGCCTGTCCGGCCAGGAGGCGGTCTATGGCCTCGCGGATGCGGGTCCGCTCGTCGGGGTGCTGGTCGGTCATGTGAGGGCCTTGGCAGGTTGGGCGGTGGTGTCGTGGGCGTCGGCGGTGGCCCGGAGGCGGTCGGCGTTGGCCCGCAGCCGTTTGCCGAGCGGGCCGGGACTGTTGGCGGCCAGCTGGTCGATCTCATCAGCCCGTGTCCGCAGTTGGCGGGCGTGGGTGTCGGTGCGGACGGTGTTGCCGCAGCCGGGCTGGCAGGCGTACTGCCGCGGGGCTGTCGCCCCCGGTTCGGGTTCGCAGAGCGCGTTGTCGTGCTTGAACGCGCAGATCAGATGCGCGTCGGGATTGTCGTAGAGCACGACACCGTCCCGGGCGAGGAAGGCGGCGGCCTTCCTCGCGAACTTCGCGGGGACGATGCGGCCCTCGAACCTCGGGGTCGTCGCTGCCGCGGCGACGGCCCGGCGGGCGGCAGGGCCGGAGATCTTCTCCCCCGAGGCCATGCGATCACTTAGCCGGGCGGCAGTGTCCGCGGCTGCGAGGGCCGTCTCGACGTCGAGGACGGAGTGGATGCCGTTGCGGCTGCGGGAGCCGTAGCCGCTGGAGGTCCGGGCGTCCAGGACGGTTCGCATGTGTCCGTATTGGATCGCGAGCGCGACCAGCCCGCCCGGGCGGCGAGCGATGTGCCAGGCCAGGGTTCTGCGGAACCGCGACATGCCGATGGCTCCGTGCGGGTCCTCGGGAACGGTCTGACGGGACAGCCCGAGGGACGTGGCCTCGCGATTCACCCAGACGACGAATCTCTCGATCCGGTCGTTCAGCGAACCGCCCTTCAACGCTCCGTGGTGCCCGCCCTGGGAGGCGAAAGCGTGGTGACGGGCGCTGAGGAGGAGTTCCCCGTCAGGGACCATGCGTTCCAAGACACGGATGGCGTGGACGACCGGAGTGATGGCCACCCAGGGAACTTCGCGGTCCTCGCCTGCTGAGATGTGGTTGCCGTCGCCGTCGGCGACGTTCTTGTAGTGCTTGCTGCGGATCAGGTGTCGCGTGGCGGCGCCATCGGTCGTGGGCTGGGGTTCAGGACAGCAGCCTGATCGCAGCCCCTGCACTTCCTGCGGGCGCATACCGGTCAAATACAGGCAGAGGATCACTGCGGCTGTGCCGAGATGCCGCATCAGCTCGGCGGCCTTCGAAGTCGATGTGCTCGCGCCAGGGCTTCCCCTCGATCTGGCCGCGGATCGGCACGTGCAAGGGAGACGCGCCCGGACGCTCGGCGAGCAGGCCGTAGAGCTGGTGCTTGGTGGCGAACCGGTTGACCCGGCTGGTGCTCACGCCCGTGAGAGCGGCTATGTAGGTGCGGGCCAGTGTGCTCCGGCCTTTTTGGCGGATGGAGGGCAGCGGGGTACCCGAGCGAACGCGGGGCAGCAGGAACTCTTCGAGGGCAACCTGGCTCTTGGCGGTCGCCTGGTTGGCGGAGGCTGCGGCGAACAGTCGGCATCGTTCGGACCAGGCCGCCAGGATGTCGTCGGCGAAGTCGTCGACGAAACGGATAGCCCAGACCAGCAGAGGGCCGAGAACCTGCGGGTCCAGCGGCTCGGTGCTGTTCTCGCCGCCGTCCGAACCGCCGACCGAGGGAGGGAAGGCGTCGACTCCCTCGATGTCCCACGGAGGCCGGGTGGCTCCGGCGGGCTGGGCGCTGAGCTGATCGAACGCCCACAGATCCGTCAACATGGAGCAGATCTTCTCCGCATGGCCGCGGCAGACATCGCTGCAGCGTTCGGCGATGTAGGCCCGCCACACATCATCAGTGCAGCCGGACAGGCGGGTGATGCGGCGTTCGTGCAGCCAGCGGGCCAGCCGTATCCACTCGCCGTGGGTGTCCCGAAGGTCATGAGCGGATGTTCGGGCCCGGGCTCCAGCCTTCGGGCCTTGAGATGGGTGGGCCGGAGCCGTCCGTTGATCATCGTCCAGGTGACGAGCTTCAGCTCGTCGAGCAGCGGAGCCGGACACCGCCTCCAGTGCATCTTGACGAGGTAGGTGCTGGGGTTGTCGATCAGTGGTGCCAGAGGCCAGACGGCGTCGCAGTAGCGGGAGTTGGCGTGGGTATTGCCGGGGCTGATCCACTGGGGCAGCACTACCAGGGTCTGCGGGGCGGGCAGGCAGAACGTAGGGGTCGCACTCGACAGCAGGGCTGGTCACGGGCCGAGATCTTCCTTCAGTAGAAGCCGGACAACGGTGCGGTCGGCCTCGCTGACACGGGCCAATGACGCCTTCCAGGCGACCGGACCGACCTTCTTGCGCAGGTCTTCCAGCCGCGTCAGATGAACGCTCCATCTCTCACGGAACGTGCCCTCCTCCAGGACGGACCGCAGACTCACGATCTGCCGGTGCAGGTGGGCGAGCCGGGGATGATGGCCGGGATGGACGTATGCGTTGGCGCAGGCCAGGCAGAGCAGGAAGTCCGCTCTGCAGCCGCCTTCGGGAGCCGGCCAGGGGCTGGCTTCCTCGTCTTCGCAGTCCACTGTCGCTGTCTGCTGATGTTGTGGATTCGGCTCGTTCGCCATCGTGCCGCCGAAGACGACAGCCCGGGCCTGGTCCAGGGCATCGAGGGCGCCGTCGGCGAATACCTGGCGCGATGCGCGCTGCACCCTTTTGTCGGGCAGCACGTAGACACTCTCGTGCGTGCCTTGGGTGTGCTGTAGGGGGCGTCTCTGGTTCGTCACGGTCGTCCGGCGGGCTCGTTGGAAGGGCGACCCGCCGAGCCCGCTGCTGGCGGCCCACCACCTGCTCATCCCGAGGGAGACGCCGAAGGACAGGGGCCAGTGCACGGCCGGCCGGTCCAGGTCCGTGTGCTCGTCCTCAGCGCGGCGGACGCGCGCAACCATGAGAAGGTCGACGCCCGGCTTCAGCCGGTGGGCCAGTGCCCGTGCATGCGCGGTGGCCTCCAGGGCCTGGGTGATCAGCCTCCCGGGCGAGTCGGCTCCAGAATCGGTGATGTTCTCGGTGGAGAACCACCGCCCGCTGCCCGCTCTGCGCTTCTCGACCTGGACCTGGTAGGTCAGCGAGGTGGTCTCCCCGGCTGACGGCGCGATCGTCGGCACTGGCATGCGGTCGTAGTGCGACAGGTTCCATCCGAACCGGTCCGTCAGCAGTATGGCCAGCGCGGTGAGCTGCCCGCGGGTCAAGAACAGCCGCCCCACGTCTGCTCGGCCCCCTTGCCGCCCAGCAGACGTGAGCTTCTCACACCGCGGTCTCCACTGGGGTGCAGAGTGCGGGGAACATCGCCGGTGCGGGCGCGATGATCAAGAATCTTCCCGATCTTCCACCCACGGCTTCCCTCGGCGAGATCGTTGCCCCGCCAACTGTTCAGCAGGCGCGTGTTCTCGCCGATCCGCAGCCAGGCCGACCGGAACTGCCGTTGAGCGGTCAGCACCACCCGCTCCCACTCGGCATCCTCAAACGACTGCTTGCTCGGCTTCAGGGCTGGGACCCGACGGGCCAACTCCTCTGCCACGACCCCTGTCACCAACCGCACGCCTTGTCGCAGCACCGTGCGAACCATGGACTGCTTGTTCGTGCCGGCGCTGGTGCCGCTGTTCGCCTCCCGCCAGCTCTGCATCACGGCGGGGGTCAGACCGACCACGTCCTCGGGCGGGCTCTCGAGCTCCGAGATGAAGTCCGCGAACAACTTCAGGCTCGACCAATAGCTCTGAGCTGACCGGTGGCTTGTCCAGTTCCTGGACTGGCTGGCGAACGCGCCGGCAAGGGACCGTTGCATCGGCCCGGCCACAGGAAATCCAGCGAAGTCGTACTCCTTCTTGAACCCGGCCTTGTTGGTGACCGTCACCACCAGCCCCTCCGGGCCCAGCGGCGGCTCGACGTAGTGGTCGGGCGGCGGTGGGACGGCCTTGCGTCCACGCCCGCTCACGACGCCACCCCAACGATCGTGTCGATGTCCTGGATGCCGTCCGTCTCCCGGGCCAGCCGGGCGAACACCCCGTCCACGTCCTTGATGTCCTCACCCTCATCGGCGCTCTCCGCGGCGGCGAGGATCGACTCGAGCTGCAGGTGGGACACGGGCGCGAGGTAGTGCCGCTTCGTCGTCTCCACATCCGAGTGACCCAGCAGCGTCTTCACCAGCCACCACGGATCACCGAAGAGCTGGGCGAAGTCCCGCCGATCCTCCTTGGTGAGCCCGTAGCGCTTCTCAAACAGCTCGTTGAGCAGGATCAACATGTAGAGCGCGAACGAATGCCGACCGGAATGCGGCGTCGCGTACGGGCTCTTCCCGCGCACCTCCGCAAGCCGGAACCTCCGGTCAACCGCCCTGTCCTCCTCGGCGAGCAGGACCTGCTCGCAGCGCAGATTCGCCGCCCTGAACACACCGTTCCACCGGTCCGGGGACATGGGCAGGCCCTGCTCGGTCAGCCACAACCACGCCGGCTCCGGCCCGTCCGGGCCCGGCTGGAACAGCCACTGCCGCTCACGCCAGCCCAGCCGGCTCAACTCCCGGGCACCGGTGACTCCGTTTCGTTCCACCCACTCGACCTTCGGCCTTAACCCGCGGCTCACCTTCGTGATCAGCCGCCTCATCGGCAGCCGGTCATAAAGGCCCCGGTCCTGGGCTCGCTGAATCGCCCACGCCCGCTCCGACTCCACATAAGCTTCGACCTGGCCGACCGAATCCACTGACGCGTAATAGGTCCGGCTGTTCTTCGACCTGGTCGACGCACTCGCCAACTGGCCATGCAGGTAGCGGCCGCGGCGAAGACACTGCGTGGGCAGCTCCATCGTCAGGAGCGAGCCGCACTCCTGCCGACGCAGCCCAGAACTCAGCACCAGCTTCACGAAGCTGGTGTTCCGCAGCTCTGTGCGCGATTCCCACCCCAGCTCGGCGACGCCGGCACGCGTATGGCCACGCAGCCCGATGTCCAGCCATAGATCCCAGGTTCGCGGTGTCAGCCACGACACCCGCGAGCTCACTGAGTCCGGCGCCCGGTCCTCGCGCCGGGAGACATCCACCGGCAGCGGATAGACCTTGCCCCACTTGAAGAGCTTCGTGAAGGCGGCCGCCTCACGGTCCCACTTCGCCCCACCGATCCGACCCGGGTTCTCCGGAGCATCGCACCGCCAGTGTCGGTAGTCCGCCAGATCCTGCCGCGTTGCTTCCCGCCACGACCGCCCACGCGAGGACAGGAAATTCAGCAACGGCCGGTAATCCGTGCCGTAATTCCGCTTCGTCTCCCGTTCCAGATTCCGGAAGACCTCGGACCGCACGAAATCCAGGAAGGCCCGGTGCACCATGCCGTCCGGCCGTATGTACACCGGATCGCCCGGCCTCAGGCCGATGCGGGCCACCGCCCGTGGCAGGTCCTGCACCCCCAGGACACCCTCCGCTGGCAGCGTTCCCCACCGGCCTGGATCTGGCACCCACTCCACATGCCACTCGCTCAACGAGACCCCTCCTGATG
>NZ_JBPQTV010000025.1:0-38175 GCF_051386515.1 Streptomyces sp. URMC 123
TGTGTATAAGAGACAGGGCCTTGGCCCGCGCGGTAACGGTCACGTCCTGAAGCAGCTGCCGCTCGGTAGCCGTACGGCCCTCTGCTGCGGGGGCGTGCGGCAGGGCGTCATCGTGCTCGCCGACGGCGACGGTCCTGACGCCCGCGCTTCCGCCGTGCCTGTCGCCAGGTTCGCTGAGCGCGTCGACGACGAGCACGGGCACGGGCATCGGGAGATCTGTCCGCAGCTGAACTGCGGGGACGGTGTTCACGTGCCCGAGGAACACAAGGTCTGGGTCCACCTGCACCACCTGCACGCTGCCGGCCGGCTTCTGATGAACGACCGGGATGCAATCCGGCTCACCGCCCTGTGCCGCGCGAGCCCGGGGAGCGCTGGCAGTTCTTCTCCGCCGGCCCCGGAGGCGCCTCGGTCGGTGAGTGATCGCGGCTGAGCTGGCTTAAGCCCGCACCGCGCCACGACGCCTGCTGGTGGCGCTAGCGAGGGAGCTCGGGACGGCCAGCCCGCGGCCGCCAGCCGAAAGCGAGGTGTCCAGGGCTGGGTCGCCCCGGCTCGTTTGGCGCGGGGCCGGCGCATCGTCCGCGACGACGCCGACTTCGGGAAACGCCCGGCGGGACAGCTCCCGCAGCGCGGCGGTCTGCCGCTGCGCCGCTTCCGCGATGGCCGGGTCCCCCCGGGATGGCGGGGCGGCCCGGCGGTGCGCCTCGATCGCGCGGCGGTGTCTTCCGGCGGCATCCTGCGTTCCACCGGCACGGTCGGGGGTGGCGGGCCGTGGGGCCGGGTCGGCGGAGGTCGCGATTGAATGAGGATTCGCCGATGGTGGAGACGAACTTGGCGTAGATGGCCTTGACGTACTTCTCGGTGACGTCGTCGCCTTCGAGGATGGCTTTCTCGCGGGCGATGGTGAGGACGCGGCGGAACTTCTCCGTAAGGTTTTCCCTGGCGCCGGAGGTCCAGGACTGGGTGATGTGCGGGGCCCCGCAGAGGTTGAGCTTGTGGCAGCGGAGCAGGAGGCGGATCGTGGCGTCGAACCGGGCAAGGACGCTGCCGCCGGCGGCTGGGGCGGCCATGCCGCGCTCGGTCATCATCATGCTGATCGCCGTACCGGGCCCGAGGGGTTCGCGCCCGTCGCGCCGTACGGCGGTGGCGGTGCGCCGTTTCGGCTTCTTCGTCTGGGTGGCGCCGTTCTTCGTCGCCGCCTCCCGGAGCGCGACCGGGGCCGGGCGCGCGAGGCCCGCGCCGCTCAGCTCGGCCCCTCACGCGCTCACCGCCCCGGTGGTGTCGCTGTTCAGCGGGCGCGCGGCGAGCTCGGGCAGCCGGTCCGTCCACGGCTCGGCCGAAGCCTTCTCGGTCCGGGCGGCGGCCTGCTCGCGCAGCTGCTCCAACCGTGTCGCCAGCAGGTGCTGCGCGGTGCGCTGGCGGGCGGTGTCGACGGCCTGGAGCGCGGCGAAGGCGAGCGCGGCCGCCGCCAGAGCCGGGTTTGTCTCCAGCTCGCCCGACTCCACCAGCTGCAGAAGCTCGCGCCGGGTGCACTCGATGTCGGCCTCCAGCGACGCCCGGAGGTGGGCGGTGACGGCGGCGACGTCGGCCGGGTCGCTCATCGGCCGACCAGGTCCCGGCGACGAGTCCAGCCTCCACGATCAGGTCCTCGGTTCGGCGCCGGAAGCCGCACGCCTCGCACAGCCCGGCCGACCGGTCCTGCCCGCAATCCCCGCACGGCCGAGCTTGGCGGGCCCCATCGGCGGCGGTCGCGGCCTGCCGCTCGCGCTCCGCCTGCTCCCGGGCAGCCGCGCGGGCCGCCCCGCGCCGGGCCTGCTCCCGCCACCGCACGAGGTCCTCCGCCTCGATCACGGCCTGCTGGCGCAGCCGGTCCTCGAGGACGCGCCGGCGCTCGCTGTCACCGAGGCCGGGCAGCTCCCGGTCGATGTCCGCGGCGATCCGGGCGCGGCCGGCCCTGCGGAGGTGGATCACGTTGCCGCACATCTCGCACGCAGCCCCGGTGTCCGGCCCGGTCCCGTCGTCACACCGCCGGTCCGTGCACGCCTGCGCTGCACCAGGCCCCGGCAGATCAGCCACGGGCACGGGCGGCCGACCAGGGCCTCGCCGCCGGTCTCCGCCAGCCGGTCGACGAGCCGGTCGGACAGCAGCCGCGGCGCGCCACCCGGCAGTGCCAGCAGGGTCTCCGTAGGTCTTGCTGGGCGACTTTCGCCTCCAGCCGGACAGCGATCTCGGCGGGAGGCGAGGATGAGCACGGGGAGCCACGACGTGAGGGGAGCGGATCACCGTGTCACTGAAGCGCAGCAGCTGTCCGGTGGCGACCGCGCTGACGGTGGAGGAATACCGGCGGTTAGCCGATCTGGAGTTCGGCGCGCACAAACTGGAGGACTTCACCTGGTGCGAGCTGGAGGCCGGCCATGAGGGCGAGTGGCACTACGCCCTCGGGCAGTCTGCGAAGGACGGCAACTGATGGCTTCGCTGGCGTCCCGGCGCCCGCGAGCTGATCAATCTGGAGCCCTGCGCCGCTGAGGACACCGGGCAGGGGCCCGACGAGGAGGAGCCCTGCTTGCTGTTCGCCGGCCACGATGCCCGCCACACCTTCGAGTACGGCATGGCGGCCAACCGGCAGGGTCTGCGGCACCGCGCCCTGACCGTCGGTGATCTGCGCAAGGCCATGGAGCACCTGGACGACGGCGCGGCCGTCCGGGTCGGTGCCGTCACCACGGGCGTCCTGCCCGACCTCGGGTTCGAGGTGCTGCTCCAGGCGGTGGCCGAAGGCGGCGTCGAAGCGCCCGGCGGGCGAGTGGACTCGACCCTGGTGCTGCTCATCGGCCTCAACTCGGTCCCCCACAGTGACCGCCAGGTCATCTGACTCGCGTAGGCCGCGTTGCCCACCGTCACCGATTCGGGCGCGGGGCCTACGCGGCGTCCTGCTGGGCGCCGCTGATGGTCAAGTCGCCGCCTCCCGCGCCTGGCGCGCGAGGCCCGCGCCGCTCAGCTCGACCCCTCACGCGATCACCGCCCCGGTGACGGTGCTATTCAGCGGGCGCGCGGCGAGCTCAGGCAGCCGGTCCACCCACGGCGCGACCGCTGCCGACTCGGCCCCGGCGGCGGCCTGCTCGCGCAGCTGCTTCCGCCGCGTCGCCAGCAGGTGCTGCGCCTGGACGACGGCTCGTGGTCGCTGACCGCCACCCAGACCACCGAGTGGACCGCGTCCGGCGCCGCGCTCTCCCGCACCGGCACAGCCGTGCAGCTCATCACCGGCGGCGGCGTGTCCGCTGCGGCCGTCCACGCGGCGCTCGGCGCGACCGGTGTCCTCACCGCGGCGGCCGGCGACCCCGACGACAACGAGGGCACCGTCGTGCACCGCGAGTCGTCCGGCGGCCTCCTGATGCGCGTCACCCGGGCCCGGCTGCGCGGCGCGACCCTCGTCGCGATGCCCGCCTACGACCAGGCCCTCATCGTGCTCGATGACCAGCCCGAGCCCGGCCCCGCCGACGACGGTGATGACGAGTGGTGGGCGGCGGGCAACGAGCCAAGCCCCGCGCACGTGCGGGTCGTCGAGTACGTGAAGGGGTCCCCGGTGGCTGTCGGCGCCCGCGAGGTCGCCCGTGCCCTCGGCATGAAGATGGAGCCCGTACCCGGGCACCTGTCCCGCGCGGCGAAGGCCGGCTGAATCGTCCGCCTCGCGCCCGGCTGTACTGCGGCCCCATCACCGAAGGCCCGGCGTCCTCGCGTCCGCCGCCGAGGACCTGGCCGTGGAGGGCCCCGGCCTGGAGACGGCGTCCATGCGGGAGCTGACGGCATCCGCGTGGACGGCGATGAAGGGCCTCCCGCCGATGCCCGCCGCCTAGTTCAAGGAGCCCACCCCCGACGAGCTGCCGCCCGGCTCCGGCGGGGTGCACTACAAGGACGGCCGGATCTACGACTGGGTCGCCCAGGCCGGGGAGCCCCACGCCCGGCACCCGGGCCGGAAGCTGATGATCGAATTCCTCGGGAGGCTCGACCTGACGCACTTCCTCCGTGCGAAGCGGCCTTGATAGGGGCGGCGCTCAGGCTTCCGGAAACCGGACGAGATCCAGGCGTAGAGTGACTGAAAATCGCATCGTGTCGATGGCCCGTGGCGGCGAGAATGTCGACTCGCCAGTACAGCCAGTCGTTACGTGCCTTATTCGATCCGGGACGTGCTCCAGTTGATGACGCCGTTACTTAGCGCGGCGGCGAGGAGAGCTGACGCCCGATCCGAGGTCGTGCCTGTCGGCCTGAATTAAATCGAGGTGCGCGGAATGTCCCTGAAATTGGCCATCACGCCATTAGCGATATCGTGCACCATAGGTGGTGCACTTGCCGCAACAGCAGGTTCAGCATCAGCGGCGGGCTCCCCGAGCGCAGGGTGCCGCGTGTATGCCGATGCGCCAACCTATAGTGGCGGGAACATAGTGTATTCCGGAGGCGTCAGGGGCTGCCGGGATACTTATAGCCGAGCCGTGAATGTTTCGTTGTATATGGACAATGACAACGTGGCCGACACCAGGAGCGAATGCAGGGGCAAGGCGTGCTCAGATCTTGGCCTGTATCCAAACCGTGCTGGAAACCAGCGGTGGTGTTCAAAGGTGGAGGTGTATGGTGCTTTCCAATTCATCGGATCCGCCTACACCTGCGAGAATAGGGGATTCTAATTCAAGAGGCCCGCTCGGCGGTTCGGGGGAGCGGATCTAGACTCGCGCGCATCCTGGAGGGTCATCATGAAGGCAGCGAAAAAAGCGACTGCGCTGGTGGTTGCCGCGCTCGCAACCACGGCGGCAACCTTCGTGGTAAATAGCGGGACGGCGGTCGCTAGGGAATCCGTCGTAGCCGACAACTGTAACACCAGGGCCAGTGCTCCGACCTATCAAGCCGGCCGGATCATATACAGCGGAGGTGTGCACTGTAAGACCAGGAGGAGCATAACCGTGAAGGTAGAGCTTGAAATGGATGGGGTGGTTGTGGCGGACACGGAGAACGACTGCTTTGCGCTCAAGTGCGAGGACACAGACCTGTATCCCAATCGCCAAGGTAATCAGAGATGGTGCACGGTAGTAAGGGCCGTCAACCTTGTACCCAGCCGACGTTGCGAATCCGGCGGTTTCTGACAACTACTCAACATGGGGGTTGCCATGTTCGGACTCAAGCCAGCGTTTATACTCGCGGCCGGGGCCGCGCTAGCGCTAATTCCCTCCACAGCGACCGCCGCTCCAGAAGTCGGAAGCGAAAGCCGGGCGGCCGCACCCTTCTGCCGGACCGTGGCGAAGGCGCCGACCTACAATGCGAGCGGCCAAATCCTCTACGAGGGTGGTGTGCAGTGCGCAGGCAACGTCCGGGAGCTCTCGGTGAAGCTCACCCTGGAGATGGACGGAGCAAATGTGGCGTCCACTTCCAATAGCTGCGAATCAACCTCTCGATGTTTTGACCTGGGATTGTACCCCAACCGCCGCGGAAATCAAAAATGGTGCACATGGGTGTGGGCCGAACACCTCGCTTCTTCCAAGGTGTGTGAGACAGCCGGATTCTAACCGGCAACTTCACTCACCCTGGGGTGGCTCGAGCTGTTGACCGCGGGTACGGACTCCGATGTCGAACCCGCTGAGGTGCTGGCGGGCGCCGTCGAGGCGTTCGACGCCATGTCCCAGTCCACGACCGTCACGCCCAGGGACCTGGACGTCCTTCGGTCCCTCGCGACCGTGGTGGACTCGATCCGCACCGAGCAGGCCAGCCGCCGCGAGGCCGCCGAGCAGGCCGCCGCCGAGATCGACGCCCTCGCCGCCCAGGTGCGCGGTGGCGACCCGGAGCCCGCCGAGGAGACCGCGGCGGCTGAGCCGGAGCCCGAGTCCGCCCCGAGAACCACCGTCAGCGCCGCCGCCGTCCAGCGCCCGGCCCTCGACCTGTCCACGTCCGCCGCCGCCAGCCCCGCGTCCTCCCGGAACCGTCGGCCCCGGCACCACCATCACCGCGGCGGTGGACGTCCCCGGCTACACTCCCGGCGCCGCCCTGCACTTCGGGGACATCACCACCGGCATCATCAGCCGCGCGAACGCGCTCAAGACGGCCGGCGGCGGCGTGGGCCGCGATAGCGGAGCCGGCCTACGGAACTTGAACTGGTGATGCCGGTCGACTCGTGGTGACGGCGTCAGGGTCTGAGACGCCGGCTGTCACCGGCACGAGTTCAGGACGATGGCTGTAGCCAGCGCCGCGCCGCTGCGAGATTCACCTCGACGTCATCGCTCCAAGAGCAGACCTCCAGCCATGAGAGGTAGCCGCCTTGCGCGAAGACCAGGACCTCGCCAGGGCACTCGCCGGTTTCGGTGAACAGCTGTACGTCGGCAGCCACGACGGTGCCGGGGCCCGTTGGCGCGGGCTCCACCGCGTCGGCCTCAAGGTCGAAGTAGGCAGTGCCGCACCCGCACTTACAGCGGGATTGCACCCTGAGTTGGGGCACCTGCCGTCGGAGGGCGACGTGAATAGGCTCGTCCGGGCTCAGGACGAGCTCAAGCACGTCGGCTACGTCCTCGGGCAGACCTTCAGTCATGCCGCCACCGTAACTGACCAGCAGCTTTGGGATTCGACCAATCTCGGGTCCGCCGACCCGACGCTCACAGGGCCAGGTCAGTGCCGGCGAGGCAGCCGTCGAGGCCCGGTGGAGTCGGTTTCGTTGTACCGAGGGCGCTCGGCGCCGATCGCAGCCCGCTCGGCAGCGACACCCTGCGGCGCCGACGGCCAGGGCCCGGATGGTGCGTACGGCGGCCGTGGCGACCGCGCTGTTCACTGCGGCGACGATCCGGGCGCTGGTCAGCCGGAGCTGGGTGGCGTACGCGGGCGAGTCCGGACGCAGGTCCAACTGCCCCGGTCTCCGCGTGGAACGCCGCGGCCTCACCGTGGGCCGGCAGCTTGGGGGGCACGGCGGCCGCGATGTCCGGCCACTGGTCCAGAGCGCCCCCGCCGGCGGCCGGGACGTCCCAGGCCCGGTCGGCCATCAGGTTCTGGAGCACGGCGGCGGACTCGGCCGGCTCCCGGCCGGCGCGGCGGACAGCCGTGGTGCCAGTGCGGCGCCTCGTCTTCCGGGTGCCGCCCTCGCCGCGGGCCTTGGCGGCCGCACGGGCCTGGTGCAGCGCGACCCGGGCCAGGTCGACGCCGGACGGCTCCCGGGGTCGGCCACTCGCTGCTGATGGTGTTCACCTCGCTCAGCGCGGCTGCCGAGCCCGGGGGTTGAGGGTGGGGGAGACGGTTCACCGCTGCCCGTGGCGCGCTCGCCCGCAGGCGGCCGACCTGACGCGAACCTTTGTGCGCCATATCCCGTTTTCGAGCGATCCTAGGGTCGTGTCGGCGTGTGCCCCTCACGCCAGGGCAGACCGGGAGTGCGAGCATGTCGAACTAACATCGGAAGGGTCGATCATGCGACGTTTCACCCGGCCAGCCGTCACGCTCTTGATCGCCGTCCTGGCCCTCTTCGCGGCGGCACCCGCCGCCAACGCTCAGTCGAACCCGCTCACGGGTGCCACGGACTGGTTGTCCGCCTGCGCCGACAAGCCCATCACCTGCATTTTTGCGAGTCCCCCGTGGTAGGCCTGTGCCGTTTGTGACGCCGATCCCCGTCCGGCGCCGGGGGCCGCGTCCATGTCCAACAGGTTCTCCTATCGGCGTCCGAGGGTCATCAGCGAGCTGCCGCTCGCCAGCTTGCGAGCGCGCTGCACCAGGTCAGCGCCGAAGATGCGCACGGCAGCGGCCGGGCCGAGGGTGTCGTACGTGGTCATGACGAGCGTGGTGTCGCCCGCCATGAATTCGCCCCACCCGGTGGCCTGCATCTCCGCCAGGTCCTGCGGGCTCAGATCTTCGACACCGCCGAGCTCGGGTAGCGCCTCGCCCTGGCCGGACGGCTGCGTCCGGGGCGCGAACGCCTCAGCGGCCATGCGGCGGACCGCCCTGCTGCGCGGGGCCCGCCAGGCGCCCTCCCACTCCTGGTGCCGGGCCTTCTCCGCGCGGCGGGAGTCCCGGTACGCCTGGACGGCGCGCTCCCGGCCCTCCTCGGTCGGCCACAGGGCCACCGCGCCGGCCAGTCGCCCGGCGAGGAACCCCGACGGGCGGTGCACGGTGCCCGGGGCGTCGCCGCAGTCCAGGAACGCGATCACCTCCTCCGTTGTCCAGCCCGCGTCCGCAACCTCCCGCACAATCCAGGCGATCCGGGGCACCGAGGCCCGGCCCAGCCACGGCACCCGTCGGATCAGCTCCGCGGCCAGCTGGAAACGGCGCCCGACCGCGTTGAGCTTCCGGCGGCCGCGCTTGGCCTTCTTCGGGGTGGGGGAATCGCTCTGCCCGCTGGCGAGCTTGCTCTCAGGGGGGAAGGAAGGAGTACCCGCAGAAGAAACACTGCAGGAACCACCCCCCATTGGGGTGCAACGGGCCTCATCCGAAACAGCCGTCACAACACCCTGGTCAGCACCTGCTCGGGCGCCCTTCGTCGGGGACTTCGAGGACGACTTCGCTCGAGGCCGACGCACCTTCCGTGCCGCCTTCGTCGCCAGCTTCGCCATCAGCTCCCGGCCGGCCTCCGCGATGCCCGTCATCCGCCGCCCGGTGCCCTCACCGGCCGTACGCACGCCCAGCGCCACGTCGAACTCGAGCGGCACCATCAGCGCGAACTCCGACGCCAGCGCCGCCTCACCACGCACCCGGGTGCCCCGCACGATGTACGCGAGCAGCCCGGCCTCCCGCAGCATCGCCAGGTGGTACTCCACCGACCGCTCGGACAAACCGGTGCGGCGCACCAGGTACTCGATCCCCGGACGACACGGCGACAGCTCCGCCAGCTCCTGGGCGACCCGCACCGTCGTCGCCCCGAAGGCCCGCGGCCCGTGCGACCGGTGCCGGCACGCGCGGCCCGCGGTTGGTCGAGCTGTAGCGCGAGCGGTGCGGCCCGTACAGGGTCTCGCGCAGCACGTAGCCGTCCACGGCGGCCTCCACCGACGCCCACCGCTCCACGGGGGTGATGCCCTTCTCCTCGGCCCGCGCGTGCGCCGCGACAACCTCCGGGCCCGGTCCTCGAAGACGTACTCCTGCTCCTGGCCATCACTGGCGGCGGCCGGCCCCGGCAGGGGATTGTCCGTGGTGCGGGCAGGACGGTCGGCGCCGCCGGTGCGGTGGGGGCCGGCTGCGCGGCCGCGGCTTCGGCGCGGGTCTTCGCCGTGGTGGTCTGCCGGGCGCGCCGTCGCGAGGGGGCCGCGGCCCCGGCCTGACCGCCAGCGGGGCCGGGGGTGTCCCGGTGTGGGACGACGCGGTGCGGCGGGCTGCTTTCGGTGGCCCCTGGGGGGGGCCGCACCGGTGCGGCCCCCTCGCCCCTCACAGAAGCCGTACGGACGTCCAGCGCCGCGCGCATGACCTCATCCGGTCGAAGCACCCACGACTGTGTCTCCTTGACGCTCCGCCGCGCGCCGGGTGTCATCGGCACGGGCAGCGTGAACGCCCGGCCGCGCGAAGGAAAACGCCCCCGCAGCTCCTTCGCCGAGGACCGGCCAGAAGCAACACCCGCGTAACCACACCGCCAGCACCACCGCAAACGCCAGCGTCGACCGTCGGGGGCCGGCTCGGCGCGGAAAAACGCCATACCTCCTCAGGCTGCCTTGGCCCTCAGGTCCTCGAGGACGAGCTCGTGCTCCTGGCCACCGTCGGCGGCGGTTGGCTCCGGCACCAGGGGGCTGGCCGTGGTGCGGGCAGGACGGCCGGAGCCGCGGGCGCAGCGGGGGCCAGCTGTGCGCTGCGGCTTCGCCGCGGGCCTTCGCCGCGGCGGTCCGCCGAGCACGCCCCCGGGCCGGGGGGCCAGTTGCACCCACCCACCGTCACGTGATGCACATCACATCGCAGGAGAGGCTTTTCATTGCCGCTTCGGTCTCCGGACGCGCTTGGGAAGAGAAGCTGTCCACCACGTGCGCAAGGAGAACCTCGTGCCTCGTTCTGGCCATGACACGCACCTCACCCTGCCTGAAGGGTCTCCACCAGGGGCCGTGGATGACAGGATTCGGCCGGCTGAGAAGGCATTCGGTATCCCCTGGGGCGAGACCTACGCGTTGGTGGTGAACTTCGACGGCACAGTGGTGGTGAACCGGGAGGTGCGGTCACAGGCTGGCGCGTACACGGTTGCCCGGCCCGGAGGCTTGCAGATGATCCAGAGCACACTCGACTTCCTGCTGCCGCCGGCGCGAGCGATGCGAACGCTGCCCGTGTGCCGGGCGCTCGACGCCCTGGACTGGAAGATCCGCAAGGGCTTCTTCTCCGAAGGCAAGCCCCTTCCCGGCCCGGCGGGCACGGGCATCGAGCTGGCCGGCACCATCGACGCCGTCGGCGACGACGTATCGCAGTGGCAGGTGGGCCAGGCCGTCTTCGGCCGCTCGGCAACCGGTGGCGCGGCCGCGACCCACGGCCTCGCCGACGCCGACGAGATCTTCGCCAAGCCCGAGTGGCTGTCCTTCGAGCAGGCCGCCGCGCTGCCGGTCGCGGTCGAGACTGCCTACCGCACCCTGCGAACTGGGCGTGCGCGAGGGCCGGACCCTCTTGGTGCACGCCGCCGCCGGCGGCGTCGGCCTGATCACCACCCAGCTCGCCCGCGCCTGGGGTGTCACCGTCATCGGCACCGCCAGTGAGACCAACCACGCCTTCCTCCGCGAGATCGGCGCGACCCCTGTCACCTACGGCGAGGGACTGGCCGACCGTGTCCGCTCCGCAGCCCCCCAGGGCATCGATGCCGTCCTCGACGCATCCGGCCGCGGCGTCCTGCCCGACTCCATCGCCTTGACCGCCGACCCGGAGAAGGTCCTCACCATCGCCGACCCCGCCGCCGCGGAACACGGCGTCCGCTTCTCCGGCCGGCCCGGCCCCGCGGGCCCCGCCCTGGAAGCCGTCCTTCCCCTCATCGAACAGGGCAAGATCCACATGCCCATCGACTCCGTCCACCCGCTGCAAAAGGCCGCCGAGGCCCACCGGCACAGCCAGAACGGACACCTCCAGGGCAAGATCATCCTCACCACCGGACAGTAGTGCCCGCGTCCGACCGACAAGACCCCTGCGCGCCGACCATGACGATCGAGGCCAAGGTCCCATCGAAAGTCTCCCCTGGGGATCACCGCGGAACGTGCCCGTTGCCAAGGACGTAGCGGATTGAGTTCGGTCTTCCTCAGCTCCACGCCGGCCCTCTGGTGAGCGAGGTAGATGCGCTCACCCTTCTGGCTCTTGGTCCCCCTTCCGCACCCACCGCTGTGCGCTGCGCCGCCGAACTACGGCCACGACCAGCCCGCGCATGTCCTCACCAGCAGGCGAAGACATCCCCGTCGGCGCCTCCACCCCCAGCCCACGCCCGCGAACCCTCCACACTCTGTTCACCGGGCGGGGCAGGGCGATTCCCCGGCGCAGCGCGCACTGGGGTGGTCCGCTCCCGATCACGGCCGCCCTGAGAGCCGGCTGACGCGGTCGGCACGGTCTTGCAGCGCTCTGCTGTCTCGGCCGCCGGCCGGACACGGTGCGACAGGCCAGGCCGGCACCGCGTCTCTCGCCCCACGTGACCACGCCCAGGGCACAGCCATCCAGGGTACTGTCGGCAGATCCGAGCGCCGCCCGGTCGACACCGCCCCTGCTCCCACGCGCCCTGCGCAGCGGGCAGAGCCCACCCACGCCAAGGCTCCAGCAGGGCACTGCCTCCTTCGAGGCCTGGCCCCTGCCCGGGACGCAGGCTGGAACGTGACCGGGACGGGGACTGGGACGCGTACTGAGTCTCCTCGCCTCGCCCGTGAGCGCTCCGCTCAGCGCCGCGCCGTGGCCCCCGGGGCACGACGACCGGCCTTCGCGGAGCCCGCCCTCCTCGTGCGGTGGCCTGCTCAGGCCAGGCTCGCCAGCACCCGCGCCACAGCCGTCGGGTCGGCAGGACCCAGGTGTGGGGCCGGCAGCGAGTGGACATCGAAGCGGTTGCCGGGAGTGGCCGCGTCAGCCTCTCGGATCATCCGGTCCTGGAGGGCGAGGGGGATACTGCGGTCCTCGGTGAAACGCACGTAGCTGCGGGGGATGCGGCCCCAGGTCTGCCGGTGGCCGCGGGCGTCGTCCTTGATCAGTGCCGCCGACTCGTCGGGCTCGAAGGTGTTGAGCACACTGCGGAATACCGCATCGTCGTAGTCCGCCGCGAAAGCCGCCTTCGCCCGGGCGAGGAAGTCCGCGTCCGCGCTACGCCAGTTGGTGCGCAGCACTCCGGTCTGCTCGGGGTTGCCCACGCTCGGAATCGTGGGCAGCAGGGTGGTCCTGCCTTCGGGGACGAGGAAGCAGTCGAGGATGCTGCGCAGGTCGACACAGCAGAACGCCGAGAGGTAGACCAGGCGCGCTACCGCCTCCGGCAGGTCATTGCCGACCCGCGTGATCGTCGCACCGCCCATGCTGTGGCCGACCAGGATGACCGGCCCCTGCGCAGCCAGGCGTCGCACGACATCGGCGACATGGCGGACGTTGTCCTCCAGGGTCGTCTTGGCCAGGACCGGGGAGGGCGCGGTCGCGAACGCGGCCAGATCCTGTGGTGCCTGGTAGGAGATCGGGAAGTTGGCCTGGACTCCGTGACCGGGGAGATCGACCGCCAGCGCGCGGTACCCCAGCACAGAGAGCGCGGCAATCAGGGGGGCGAAGGCGTAGGCGTTGCTGTTCGCGCCGTGGACGAGGAGGAACGTCGGCCGCCCCTTGCCGGCCGGCGCTGCGACGCGCCCAGCCTGCCCGGCGTGCGTGGCGTGCGTGGCGAGCAGGCCGCCCGCGGCGGCGCCCGCCCCGGCCGCGGCAAGCGCCGCCCCACCCCACAGCAGACGCCGGCGGCTGACCACCGAAGCCGAAGCGGGGGCCGGAGCCGAGACTCGGCCCGAGATGGGGCCCGCGCCCGGGTCCGGGCCAGAGGCGTCCGAGGCCGGGTCCGGGGTGTGCTCCGGCGGCCTCGCGCCGGGGGTGTTCACCGGCTCACCCATGCGATCGCCGCCTCCCGCCGCGCACCGTCAGAGCCCACCCCAGAAGCACCGCGCCGGCGACACCGACCGCCAAGTCACTCCAGCGCGGCAGCCCTGCGCTCCTGAGCAGTCCCGCCACCCCGAAGCTGGTGTCCCACAACGCCTCGGTTAAAGCGGAGCCGAAGCCCTGCACGAAGAAAATCGCTCCCAGCCACCAGCGGGCGCTCTGCCAACTCGCCCCGTCCCGCTGTGCGATGCGCCGTGTGCTCATGCTGAAGCCCTTCCGGTCGTCACCAACAACATGTCGATACAGCCGTATCAATACGAACGTATCACATAGACTAGGAGGCATGCCCAGACACGTGGACTACGACAGCCGCAGACGGCAGATCGTGGCAGCGGCCTTCGCCCTCGTCAGCGAACACGGCCTCGAAGCCATGACCCTGCGCGACGTCGCCGCCCGCGCCGGCGTCTCACTCGGAGCCGTACAGCGCTGCTTTTCCAGCAAAGAAGAACTGATGATCAGCGTCGTGGAGGACATGAACCAGCGCGTCAGCACGCGCATACAAGACACGATCGCCCAGGCCGCCGACCCCGGCGCGGCCATCACCATGCTCCACCACACCCTCGCCGGCGTCCTCCCCCACGACGAGCCCACCCTGGCCGAATCCCGCGTCTGGCTCGCCTTCACCGCCCAAGCCGCCGTCAACCCCACCCTCGCGGCCGCCCAACGCACCCACCACCAAGGACTCGCCGACCTCATCACCCTCCTGCTCCGCACCGCACAAGCCACCGGAGACATCCGCCCCGACGTAGACCCCCGCCACGAAGCCGACACCCTCATCGCCCTCACCGACGGACTCAACACACACGTCGTCACCGGCCACCACACCCCCCACACCGCACAGCTGGCGCTCAAGCGCCAACTCGCCACACTCCAGACCAGGAAAGACAACAAGGACGACACGTACGACGTCTGAACTCCCGGCCCCCACCACCCGCACCCAGATCCCGGCCCGGCCCGGGCCCCGGCCCCGGCCAGCACAGGACAACGCAACAGGCCAAACGCCAACCCCCGGTGTCATCTCCGCATCCCCCGAGACCGTCCAGGTCGCGCACGGGATGCCGCGCCGGCCGATACCGGCCGAACACTGGGAGCCTCCGAGCGCGCCGGCGCAGTCTCAGGTCAGCGGCCCAGCTGGCACCCGACACAAGCGGCCTTCAACATCGAGCACTGGGGCGGCCGAGCCACCCCAGGCTCGCGAGAAGCGTGCAGACGCCCACACAGCTCGACAACGCAGGGCCGCGGCTGCCCCCCTGAGCGCCGAGCCGGGGGCAGCTCCCGGCCCTGCCAGCCTGCCGGAGGCGCTCCGAGTTCGCCCATCTGATGGGCAAGTCCCTGCGCTCGGTGGAGGAGCTGGAAGCCGGGCGCCGCCAGAGTAATCCGCAGCCCGGGTACGCGGTGCTCGCCGACTACCTCCGGCACGAACTGATCGTCATCATGGGACAGCGACTGGAGACACCTGTGGTCGCACACCCGGGGAGTGCGGGTGCTCTCGGGCGACGCCTGGCTCCTGGTGCCGGTGCGCGGCGACGGCTCCAGGCCGCGGCGTGGCTGAGCCGGCTCAGTCGGGTGCGGCATCGACCGCCTCGATGCGAACCGGGCCGCGGCCCCCCCGGACTCGACGAACTCGCCGTCGGTGACGAAGTGGCCGTCGAAGACGGCCCGGGAGGCCGGTCAGAGCTCGTCGCAGACCAGGCCGAGGACGACCGTTTCGTCCTGAGGGTAAGGGTGGGCGCTCGCGCACTCGAAGGCGTACGCCCGCTCGCCGCGGTACTGGAACAGCACACCCGCCGGGGCGTGATTGGCGTCGAAGGCCTGGCAGCCGTAGCCGTGCAGGATGCGGCTCTCGGCGTTGTAGTCGAATTCGGCGCAGACGTAGTCGGTGCCGAGGGCGTGGGCCGTCGGCGCGGCGGCCACCACGGAGGCCGCGCCGGCGAGGGCCATCGCGACGACGGCGAGGAACGGACGGCGGACGAACGACCGCACATTCATGGCGATTTCCTCTCTGCTCGCCGGCCCCGGCCGACGCGCCGCCGCAGGGGACGGCGGGATCGGCCGCGGACCGATCTGTCGAACAGCATGGACATGCCCGACATAGCGGCAGCGACCCGAAAAGCCGCCGTTTTTCACCCGCAGGTGTTGCCGGACGGCGGGCTCTGGTCCACTTCGTGCGGCGGCTCACAGAACGTGATGTCAGTGATGTGTGGTGGGATGGCCCGACTCTGCCGTCGATCTCCTGGGCACCCGTGATCGACGATCTTTCAGCGAACGAAGACGATCACTGCGCTAGCCAACCTTGATCATTGCCAGCGCCGACTCGCGACCAACTCGGCCCGCAGACCAGCCGATATCAGGCTAGCGAGCCGGGACACTCGGGGGGCGGCCCGGGGAGCATCTCCTCGCGCCCATCGTGCCCACCACGCCCTCTCCGGCCGGCACGGGGCCGCGGGCGCAAGACCGTGCTGGCAACCCTGGTCGAGGGTTGAGGTGCTGGATGCTGTTGGTACGTGGTCACCTTGGGCCGGCCGGTGCCCCGGCTGCGAGGTCAGGAGTTCACCGCCGAGGAGCGCGAGCAGGTGCGCCGTGGCATCGCGAAGGTCCGCACCGCGACCGACTGGCTGGAAGCGGCGATGGACCGGGGGACCTTCACCCTGGATGAGCAGCTCGTCCAGCCCCTGAAGGGCGAGTGAGCGCGGCCGGTCGGCCCCGGCCGAGCGCCGAGCACTACGGTGACGTGGTGCGGGCGGCGTTCTTGGAGGCCCGCCCCGCCAACCCGCACACCCGCCAGCTGGTCGCCGCGACGCGGCTGACGCCGTCGAGGGTTGCCCGCGGCATCGAGTACCTGCGCGACGTAGGAGCGGCTGAGCGCCTGGCCCCGATCACTTGCGACATCCCGCCCGCCGAATACGAGGTTCAGTCACTTCTCGGTGGCGTGCTCCAAGGCGGTGAGCAGTTCGGCGAGGGCGGGTACCGCCGCGTCGAGCGCCCGGCGGTTCTGGGCCGTGAGCCGGTCCAGGGCCCGGCGCAGTTCGGCGGTGCTCGCGCGGTCGTAGGTGTTGAGCATGCCGAGCGCCTTGGGGGAGATCGCGAGGCGCACCGTGCGCAGGTCGTCTGGTGAGGGGGTTCGTTCGACCAGGCCTTCCGCGGTCATGGCGCGGACCAGGTTGCTGACGGTGGATGGTGCGACGCGCAGCTGGGCCGCTGCCTGGCGAGGGGTGATGCTGCCGGTCCGGGCCAGCACGCGCAGCAGCTCGATCTGCGCTTCGGGGAGGTCGGGCAGGCCGACTGTGCGGTGGGCGCGCAGCACGGCCCGGCGTAGCGGGCCGATGAGTCGGCCGAGCTCGGTCGCGGTGTCCATGGGGTCATTGTGACGCATTAGACGTTTTGCAGCAAAACAGTTTTATGGCAAAATGAAATTGCCGGGCGCGGTGAGACTCACCGTCCCGGCCCGCAAGAGCCAGTAGCACGTGGAGGTCCACCATGACGACCAACGGCGCATTCACGACCACCGTCGAGCAGCCTGTTCCCCCGCAGGACCTTTCCGGGATCGTCGGCCACCGCTTCATCTACACCTACGCCAACGGCTGGCAGTACGAGATGTACGTGAAGAACGCCAGCACCATCGACTACCGCATCCACTCCGGCATGGTCGGCGGCCGCTGGGTCAAGGACCAGCGGGTCGACCTCGTCCAGCTGGACGACGACAGCTACAAGGTCTCCTGGAACGAGCCCACCGGCACCTCCGTCGCGGTCAACGTCATGCCTGGTAAGCGCCGTCTGCATGGCGTGATCTTCTTCCCGCGCTGGGTCGAGGAGCACGGCGAGCGCACCGTCCTCTACCAGAACGACCATCTCGACGAGATGCGCAAGTACCGCGACGAGGGCCCCACCTACCCGATCTACGTGGTCCCGGAGTTCGCGAAGATCACCCTCTTCGAGTACGTCGGTGCCGACGACGAATCCGTCGTCTCCGTCGCCCCGGGCGACCTCCCGGCCGGCTGGTCGGAGCGCACCAACTGAACCCGGCCGCCCAGGTGGCGCTCCCCGGTCGCGAAGTCGCCATGGTCCTGGCGAGCCGTGTACGCCTGGCCCTTGGTCGGCACGCTCGCCGGACCCGCGGCCTCGGCCCTCGGCACGACCAGCGCCCACGCCTCGACCGCCTCGACGCTCGTATCGACAGGAGAAGGCCGTTGGCCTGGACGACGGTGACCAGCCGGTTGTCGTCACCGGATACGAAGCCACCCGCGCCCACAAGGTCACCGCTGGTCAAAGGGGGCCAACCGCATCGTGGCCACCGTACGCGTCCCCCGTCGAGCACGGCTTCGCCCACCTCAAGATGTGGCGCGCCCTCACCGCACTCCGCACCGATCCGGCCCGCGCCACCGATCTCCTGCGGGCTCTGCTCGTGCTGACGAACCTCGATCAAGGGCACAGACTGTCGCTCGCGAACTGCGCGAGCAGGCCCCCCCAACGATCACAGCCCCTCGAGTCCGGCTTCGCAGTGATCGGCGACGTTCAGTTCCTGCCCGGGTACGCGGTTCTCCTCGCAGACGAGCCGGGTGTTCAACGGCTTTCCGACCTGCCGAGGGCCAAGCGGTTGGCCATGTCTGGCCGCGGTTCGAGTGGGAGCCGGCCGAGCTGGTGGGCAAGCCGGTGTGGCTGTACCCGCGTGACCGGTGGAGTGACGAGCAGTCAAAGCTCGGCTCGCAGCACGATGAGCTGCGGGATGCCATCGGCAGCGAACTGGACCGGTTGCGTTCGATGGCCTGATGGTATGGGGTCCGCACTATCGAAGACCGCCGCCACGAACGCCTTGCGGAACGGAACCGAGCAGCCTTCACCTGGACCCGGCCGCGGAGCCGACAGGCTGCGGCGGCCGACTCGGCGGTGGGGTGGCGAGACCGTCGCGGTCAGGTGATCGCGTAGGGCCTGGGGTGGCCCTCCCCACTCGTACTCCGCGGTCTCTTCGTCGAGCCGCTTCAGGGCCTTGGCACGGCCGAGTGTGCCCAGCGGCATGACCACGGTCCAGAGCGCGACGGCGCGGGCGCCATGCAGCGGCGCCATGTCCTCCACCGCTTGAGCGGACGTCGTCTCCCCCGCGGCGCCCCGGAGGAGGGAACACATGAGCGGGATGCCTGGCCGCCCGGCAACCTCGGCAGCGTCCCGGAGCGCGGGGCTCGAGAACTGCATCCAGGAGGTCGCTCTCGTATGCGCCGTACGCCGCCAGGACCGCGTCGTGCCGGGCCTCGACCGCGCGTCGCCGCTTCCGCTCCGCCCTCTTCCGTGCCCGGCTCCGCTTGATCGTCCTCGCGCCCACGGCCACCGCCACGGCGGCCAGGACACCGAGTGCGACCCCTGCCATGGTGGCGGCCTCGGCGCGAAGGCCGACACCTGAGTGGGCACGGGCGCGAACCAGCCCGTCATCGGCCCGGAGATCGCGCAGGCGCTGCCCCCCAGGGCCTCGCTGGACGACGTCACCACGGGGCGGTGGTGCGGGAGCCCCCGGGGAGGAAACCGGGCTGCCGCCGGCTCGCCCTCACTGCCTCGTATGAGCAAGCCCTGCGAGTACCACGTGGTTCATGAGGTCCCCGCCGCGCCCGGCGGCGTCGAGGCCGGCTTCAAGGCCGCCGGCGCATGTCCGGGTTTGCGGCCCCGCGTGGGGGGCCGCCGTGGGTACGAGCACGGTGCCAGGGGGGCCTACCGCGGCTGCCCGACCGCGTCCCTGATGCGGTCGGGCAGGTCTTGCGCGCGGGACCCGCGCCCGCCCGCCGCCGGAGCCGTCAGGACCGCCGCTTGGCCGGGGTGGAGACCGTGCCCGCGCCTTCCGCGAGCTTCCACTCGCGGTGCAGGGTGCCCAGCGGAATGGCCTTCTGGAAGATCGGCGTGTCGAAAATCTGTAGCTGGGCCTGGAGGGCCCCGCTTAGATCCAGACCGCCGAACGCCTTCCACCGTCCGGCGGCGGAGGCGCTGCCGTCGGTCGCCCCGGTGGCCTGGCCCTCCGCTTCCGCCCGCAGGTACGGGGCGATGTCGGCGTTGACGCCGACGGCCCCGTAGAGCCCCAGGCTCGCCTCGGCGCCGAGGGCGGCCTTCACCTTGCCCGCCGCCGTCACCGTCGCCCGCGGCGAGGTGGCCGACAGGGTGGAGGTGTTGACCGGTGTCCAGCCCTTGGCCCGCGTGTAGTCGCCGCCCACGCGGAACCCGCCCTTGAGGTCCTGCTTGATGTCGACGGCGATCCGGCCGTCCGCGTCCACCTGGAGGTAGCAGGTGAGGGCGACGTTGACGACGACCGGTACCGGGCCGACCTGGATGACCGGCGCGGCCTTGAGCTTGGCGAAGGGCACCCGCAGCGGCTTGCCCTCGGTGGACGCGGCGGCCTGCCCCTTGAGCTCCCAGCCGGATGTCCAGTCGCCGGACAGCGACAGGGACGCGGCACCGGGCGAGCCGGGATTGGACCCGCCCCGCCCGTCGTAGGAAAAGTCGACCTTGGGGGCCAGCTGGACGAACCCCGAGGCCGATGCGGCGGCGGACGCCGGGGCGCCCTTCGCGGTGGCGATCGAGGTCCCCACGTCGATCCGGAGGCTGCCCAGCGGCAACGCCGCGCCCTGGGGGCCGAACCGCAGGTCCCCGGTCTTCGCCCAGGAGACCTTGGTGCCCTGGACCAGCGGCTCGACGGAGACCGCGGAGGGGTCGACGGGCACCCGGCCGTCGGCCTTGGAGTCGCCGAGCAGAGCGCCGAGCGTGGCCGGCGAAGTGGTGACCTCGGTCCCCCGCTCGGTCGTGCCCAGCACCTGGGTGACCTTTGCCAGGACACCGTCGGGAGCGCCCGGCGTGGGCGCGCTGGCGATGATGTCACCGACAGCCACCGCGGAGTTTTGCTCCTTCGCCCCCGCACCGGTGGAGGGAGAAGAGGAGGAGGCGGACGCCGTCGGACGCGCGGCGGAAGGCTTCCTCGGTGCCTTCCTTGCCCCGGATATGAGGGCCCGTCCGCTCCCGCGGTCGTAGGAGGCGACCTTCAGGGAGGACTTCTGCGCCTGCCGGCCGGCACCGGCCGGGTGGGCCACGGCACTGGGGGCGGCGGCACCGTCGGGCGCCGCCTTGACCGCGAGCTGCTGCCCCGCTGCCGCCGGCGGCGCGGCGGCCGCGGGTTCCGTACCACCGGCTGGCCCGGTGCGGGCGGGACCGGCCGCCGAGCATCCGGCGACGAGCAGGGACGCGGCGGTCAGAGCAGGTAAAGCGAGGGTTCTGGAGGTTCTGCGCACGTTGAATCCTCGAAGGGCGTGAGGTGGGGGCGGGCCGAGGGAGTCGACACCTTCGGACCGCGTCACACGGCATCGGGCAAGCTGTGATCACCCGCTGGTAATGATCTGCAAGATCATTCCATGCGGCCGGCTGACAGCCGGCCGATCCACCGGCGCCCGCGAAGTGATCTGAGTCACAGAACGGCTTTCATGGAACGGCGACGGGAAGCCGGACGGCACGCGCGGCACACGGCCCCCGGACACGCCGGGTCCACCCGCCGCGCCCGCGACACCCGCCCGTCACCGCGGACCGCGGAACTTGCCGCCACGTGCCACAAGGCCGCCCTCGAAGGCCGCTGGAAGACCTGCGTGCATTTCTTTGCAGATCCAAAGCTTTTGATCACCGATGAGCTCGGCTATCAGCCGCTACCCGAGGACGGCGCCTCGGCCCTGTTCCAGGTGATCAACCAGAGGTATCTCAAGGCCAGCACGATTCTGACGATGAACGTCGGGATTGCCGACCGGGCCGGAGCCTTCGGCGGCGCCACCGTCGCTGCCGCCATGCTCGACCGGCTCCTGCACCGGCCTGTCGTCGCCGGCATCGACAGCCCTCCTACCGGCTCCGCGGCCACCGGAACCAGGCCGACGCCATGCGCACGGGAGTCGATGCACGTGTCTCCTGACCCCAATGACCAAGCTCGACCGATACGTCGACGGCGGTGCTCGGGCAGCGGAGTGCGTGCCACGGCGTATCGACGTGGGGGCCCGCCGGATCGGTGGGACATCCGGCGGGCCCAGGGAGTGGGATGGGGGTGCGCTCAGGTCGCCGTCGGTGCCAAAGGGTGCTTGCTGAGGCTGGGGTGGCCGTGCACGGTGGGTCAGTCGTTTTCGTATTGGGCCAGGGCCAGGCCGAGGCCGAAGAATGTGGGGGCCCATTCACCGACGAAGATGCCCCAGCGGTCTGCCCTGTCGATGCCGGCCGATTCGCCCTTGACGGAGGCCGCCCAGGACCCGGGGGTGGGTGCTGCCGTGCCCTGCCCACACCCCGGCCGGGGCTGCTGCTCGACCGACCGCGGAGACACGATGACGGACTCTGACGGCTTCAGGACCTCGCTGGCCCCCGGAGACATGAGGCGCGGGGCGGTGGGCGGGCGGCCATCATCAGGCGGGTACGGCGCCGACCAGGCCGCCGTCGATGATGAGGTCGGCGGAAGGGGCCGCTGACGGTGGCGAGGGCTGCCACGCGCGGCTCCAGCGCCGCGGTCCGGGCCGCGAAGTAACCGCCCAGACTGAGCCCTATGAGGCCGACGCGTTCGACGCCGAGGGCATCGATGACCCGGCTCACGACCTGCTCGTAGTCCGGCCTGAGGGTGGTGGTGGCCGCGAGCACGCCCAGACGTGCCGCGGAGCCGACCGCGGTCGAACTTGCGGGGCCAATGGGGCTGGAAATCGACGCTTGCATGCGCGGTCCCAGGCTAGACGGTGCCCTGAGAACAAGGACCTTCACCAAGGGAGCACGTATGGCCCAGTATGGCCCCACAGAAGAGATGGCCGCACAGTCCAAGAAGAAGGCCGACGAAATCAGGAAAGGAAACCCACAATGGGTGCTCGTTGACGACGGCGTCGGCAAAGAGATTTGCCCGTCCGGGTACGTCGCTCTCTATGAGGACAAGAACTTCAACTGGGTATATCACAACAGGGACGACGAAGATGTTGATATCCCTGCTGGAAGGTCCGGGGGTCGCGTATACCTCTTCAGGGCGGGGACCCGGTATCTGAAGCCCGACGGTTTCAATGACGAAACGTCTTCGGTCTTCAATAACACGGACGATACGCTGCGTTTGTTCAGGCACGTGCCGCGATACTCCGGGGGGCCGAAATCAGGTCTCCAATGGTTCCTCGACGACCTCCCTACCGGCCTGCGAAAGTTTTTCACCGGGGACATTTTCGACCCGGATAATACACCCCGAAAGGTTGCCCCTCACACAGAATTGAGGAGGCTGGACCAAGGCTGGAATGACGCAGTATCCATGGTGATGCTGTACAAGGAACTAGAGCTGCGGCTGGTTCCAGGCGACGCCATGCTCACCGAATTCGACATCAGCAAAAAAGAGCTTGAGGACAGGCTCAGCGCTGCACAGTGGGGAGTCCTGTGCGATCTGGCGGAGGAGGTGTCCAAAGGAAAGAGGAAGGGCCCCTCGTAGCGATTTCTGAGTGCACCCGGCTACCCCGGTCCACGAGGCTTGGGCCTGTGTGTCCGCCCCATTTTTTCGCCTGACGAGCGAAGTCGAGAACGACACGGGTGGCGGCTGGTCACGCAAACAGACATGCGGCCGGTCGCCTAGCTGGCTGTCCCGCCAAGAATTGGCCCCGCAAGGACTCGATGGCATGCGAGCTCCTTCACTGTCATCGGTGCGTCGATCCTGGTCGCGCCCGCGAGACGACGGAAGGAGCACGCCCCCGGGAGGGCCGCACCAGGGCCTGGGTAAGCACGGCCCGCGAACTCCACCGTGCAGCGCGACACTGGTCCCAGACGCAAGGAGGGTGGCGTACGCGGCCTCGGAGCCGTCGGCGACGCCCACCAGCGCACCGCCCTCACCCTCGTCTCTGCCGGACCGGCGGGCGCGGCCCGCAGTCGCCAAGGCATCGACGTCGGTCGGCTCAGGCGTGGATACGAGCCGGGCGGCAGGACCTGCAGGGCGTACGGTGGAGGAACTGGCTCGCAACAGGGTCAACCTGAACAAGGTGATCACGCACTGGCCGGACATGCTGAAGGTCGCCGCGTCCCTGGTCACCAACCAGGTCCGCGCCTACGACCTGCTGCGCACGTACGGGCGCGAGGGGCGCCGCGCCCCGCTGGGTGCGGCGTTCGCTGAGTACGGGCGGATCTCGACGACCGAGCACCTGCTGCGGGTGGTCGACCCGGTCGACGACGCCCGGCTCTCCCCGCTCGAGCACCGCAACCTGAACCTACTCGGCCGCTACAGCTTCACCGCCTCCACCCCGGCCGCGGGTGCCCTGCGCCCGCTAAGCGACCCGGACGCACCGGAGCTGGACGAAGACGACGACGGCGGGCAGGAGCGGGTATCAAAAGCCGATCGGATCAATCCGTGATGGGCAGGCACTCGGCGAGCAGAGCGACGATGTCACGCCAGGCTCGCTGCGCGTGCCGTGGGTGGTAGCCGACGCCAGGACGCACGGTGTGGTCGACCGGTGGGTGGTGGAAAGCGTGAAGGGCCCCTCCGTAGACCACGAGGCGCCAGTCGACGCCCGCAGCCTGCATCTCTGCGGTGAACGCGTCCCGTTGGGCGGGCGGCATGATCGGGTCTTCCGACCCGACCCCGGCCCATACCGGGCAGCGAATGCGTGCCGCCTCGCCCGGTCGGCCCGTGGTCAGTGCGTTGACTGTCCCAATCGCGCGCAGGTCGACGCCATCACGACCGAGTTCCAGTGCGACTGCGCCCCCGGTGCCGTAGCCGACGGCGGCGGTCCGGTCGGGGTCCGCCCGTGGTTCGGCACGCAACACGTCGAGCGCGGCGTGACCGATTCCTCGCATCCGGTCGGGGTCGGCGAGCAGCGGCATGCAACGGGCCAACATTTCTTCTGGGTCTTCCAAATAGCGTCCACCGTGGAGGTCGAAAGCCAGCGCCACGTACCCCAGCTCGGCCAGAGCCTCGGCCCGGCGGCGTTCGACATCGCTGAGCCCAACCCCCTCGGGTCCGATCAGTACTGCGGGTCGGCGCTCGTCACCGGCCGGGAGCGCGAGGTATCCGATCATCGTCAGGTTGTCGGCCGGGTATTCGACCGTACGAGTTGTGATCGTCGTCATGTGACTGGACGGTAATGACCGTTGCGCCCGCTCGGGGTGGTGTTCACCGATGGCAGACAGCTATCTGTCCCGACTACATCCCGCGGACGCGTCGACAGCCCGGCGGAACCTCGTCCTGAACGAGGCCGGCATCAAGGACCCGGTCGTCTTCGAGGAAGACCCGGGCACATCCTCGACGTGCTCGATGCCCTCCACCGCGACCGCCTCGCCCTGCGCATCCACGACGGCGCGTTCTCCGCTATGGACCTCATCGCCCGCACCCGCGCTCCGGCGAGCTGTTGTCCACCGTGAAGTTCATGGGCAGACCATCGCCGCCGGCGAACTCCAGCGCGACCTGACCTACGGCGGGCTGCGGGCAGGCGAGGCCAAGGGCAGCAAAGGCGGGCGCCGCCCGGCCATTCCGGCCGGGCGGCGCCGTCCGCACCTCCTACCTGGAGGGCCGTTCACGCGAGCCGGGCCCACTTGAGCCCCGAATCCGCGCCTGCGGCCGCGGACACCGCCTCACCCCACCAACCGGCGTGTACTCGCTGTTCTCCCCGCCCATGGAGGGTTCAGCAAGCCCCAGCCAGCCCGTGTCCGGAGCCGTACGTTCAACAGCCAGCCGGGCTTCGCGACGTGGCGCCGTCCTGCGGGTGAAGCCGGTACTCGCACCAGAGGTACGAGCAGGGAAGGGCCGGGACCGGCTCTTACACACTTTTGCCGTCGCTCTGCCGTTCCTGCGAAACACGTCCGGAAGCGTGGTGCCCGCACCCGAGGAACCCGATGGGGAGGAGAGAGCGATGACGTTGAGAGGGACGGCGCGACGCGCAGGCCTGGCCGTGGGCGCGATGGCGGTGCTGGCCTCCGTACTGCCGGCGGCGGCGACCGCCACTGCCGCGCCGGCCGTGGAAGCCGCCCGGTGCCCGTCCGTGGCCGGACACCGCGTCGACTGCGGCCGGGTCGACCGCCCGCTCGTCACGGGCAGGCCGGAGCTGGGCACGGTGAAGGTGAGCTACGCGGTCGTGCGCCACACCGCTCCCGGCCCCGCCAAGGGAACCGTCGCCTTCAATCCGGGCGGTCCGGGCGAGACCTCGATCGACAAGGCCCAGGAGTTCGCATGGGGCTTCGAACAGCTGCTGAAGGACCACGACCTCCTGCTCGTCGACCCGCGCGGCACCGGCGAGTCGCAACGGCTCCCGTGCGGGGTCACCGACGCCGAGTACCGTTTCGGCACGCGGGACCGGCAGCGGGCCGCCGTCGAGCGGTGCGCGAGGAATCTCGGGCCCCGGGTCGCCGGATACACCTCGGCCGCCACCGCCGACGACATCGACGCGATCCGCGCCCGCCTCGGCGTGGACAAGCTCAGCCTGTACGGGCTGTCCTACGGCACGTACTTGATGCCCGTGTACGCCTCCCGCCACCCCCAGCACGTACGCAACATCGTCCTGTCCGGCGCCTTCCCCCTCGCCTCCGACGCGCTGGTACGGCCGAGCGCCCAGGCGGTGCCGCTGACCCTGAACCGCGTGTGCGAGCGCGGCGTCCCGGCCGCGTGCGACGGCAAGCAGGCCGTGAAGGACCTCGCCACCACCGCCGCCCGGCTGCGCGCCGAGCCCATGACGGTGCCGATCACCACCGAGCACGGCGTGTACACGAAGCGGTTCGGCGAGGACAAGCTCGCCAACCTGGTCTTCGAGGCGGCCAGCAGCCGGGTCGGTTACGAACCGGACCGACCCTCGCTGCTCGGCCGGCTGCCCCACGCCCTGCACCGCTTCGTGAAGGGCGACACCGCGCCGCTGCGGAAGCTGGTCCAGGAGGAGGGCGAGAACGGCAGCAAGGTGGACCAGGCCCCGTACATCGCGGTGGTCTGCAACGACTACCGCCAGGTCTGGTCGAAGGACGCGTCGCGGGCGCAGCGGTGGCGTCAGTACAACGCCGCGCTGGCCGCCACCCGCCCCGGCGAGTACGGGCCGTTCAGCGCCAAGGGTTTCACCGAGGGCAACACGGACGGCGGTGACATCTGCATCGGCTGGCCGCGCGAGAACACCCCCGACCCCCAGCCCACGAACCCGGACCTGCCGGACGTCCCGGTCCTCGTCCTCTCCGGCGACCTCGACTCCAACACGCCCGATGCGAACGGCAGGAAGGCCGCCGCGCAGTTCCGCGACAGCCGGTTCTTCTCGGTCCGCAACATGGGACACGTGCCCGAACTGGAGCTGAGCCGCTGCGTCACCGGGGTCTCCTCGCGCTTCATCAGCACCGGCAGCACGGGCGACACTTCCTGTCTGCGGGCGCTGCCGCCGATCCACGTGACGCCGGTCAGCGACTGACGGGCCGGCGTCGTGACCACGTCCGCCACCGGCGAAGATGATCACATGACCGATGAGACGGGGCACCGCCGGACGGTGCTGGTCGCCGAGGACGACCCGGGAGTGCGCAGCACCCTTGACCAGCTGTTGCGTTTCGAGGGATACCGGGTGCTCCTGGCCGCCGACGGCCTGGAGGCCCTGGCCCTCCTGGAGCGGGAGCAGCCCGACCTGGCGGTGGTGGACGTGGTCATGCCCGGCCTGGACGGGCTCGGCCTGTGCCGGATGCTGCGCCGGCGCGACGACCGTCTGCCCGTCCTGGTCCTCACGGCCCGCCAGGAGGTCGGCGACCGGGTCGCGGGGCTGGACGCGGGCGCCGACGACTACCTGGCCAAGCCGTTCGCGACCGAGGAGTTGTTCGCCCGCATCCGCGCGCTGCTGCGGCGCACCGACCCGCCGGGGGACGGCGGGGTCCTGACGGTCGCGGACCTCGTCCTGGACCCCGCGTCCCGGCAGGTGTTCCGCGGGGAGCGGCGACTGGACCTGACGAAGACCGAGTTCGACGTGCTGGAACTGCTGCTGCGGCACGCGGGCGTGGTGCTCGGCAGGTCGCAGATGTACGAGCGCATCTGGGGCTTCGACTTCGACACGACGTCCCGCTCCCTCGACGTCTACATCGGCTACCTGCGCCAGAAGACCGAGCAGGGCGGCGAGCCCCGGCTGATCCACACGGTCCGCGGCGTGGGTTACACGGTCCGGCCCGCGTGAGGCTCTGTGTGATTCCCCGCATGACACTGCGTACGAAGGTCACCGCCGTGGTCGCCGCGGCCGCCGCGCTCGCGATCTCCCTCGCCGCGTTCCTGTCGTACCGGGGCGTAGGCGGCCTGGTCGGCGACGAGCTCGAACGCGGCCTCGTCAACCGGGCGGACACCGTCGTCACCCTCCTCGCCGCCGGCCTGACCCCGCCCGCCCAGGCGGACATGACGGAGCAAATCGTGTCCGCCCGGGGCGCGGTGCGGCCCCTGGCGTCCGGCCGCGACGCCCTGCCGGTCCCGCCGGACGCGCTGCGCGTGGCCCGGACGGGCCGGGGGGAGAGCCGGGCGGACGTCGTCGTCTCCGGCACCGAGTACGGCACCCTGACCAGGCCCCTGCCCGGGGGCGGGGCGGTGATGGTCGCCCAGAGCCACGAGGGCGCCGCACGCGTCGACGACGCGTTCCTGTGGCGGATCTCCTGGACCACGGCGGCCGCCACCGGCCTCGCGGCGCTGACCGGCTGGCTGATCCTGGGGCGGGTCCTGCGGCCGGTCCACCGGCTGGCCGACGCGACCCGGCGCATCACCACCACGCAGGACCTCGGCACGCCGCTGCCGCCCGCCGGGTCCGACGAGATCGGCCAACTGACACGCGGTTTCGCGCACATGCTCGCCGCGCTGCGCCGCTCCCGCGCCCAGCAACAGCGGCTCGTCCAGGACGCCAGTCACGAGCTGCGCACACCGCTCACCTCGGTGCGCGGGAGCGCGGAGCTGCTCCAGCGGGCGCGCGGCAGGCTCGCCCCCGAGGACGAGGAGAAGATCCTCACCACCCTGGTCACCGAGACCGCCGCCCTGGACGACCTGGTGCGCGAGCTCGTCGAGCTGGCCACCGACCGCCACGCGCAGGAGGAGCCCGAGGCCGTCGACCTGGTCGTCGTGGCGGAGGACGGCGCGCGGCGGTTCCGTCGGCGCAGCGGGCGCACCGTCCTGGTCGTCGAGGACCTTGCGAACCCGCCGGTGCCGGTGCGCGCCCGGCCCCGCGCGCTCCAGCGGTGTGTCGACAACCTGCTGAGCAACGCGGTCAAGTTCAGCCCCGAGGGCACCCCGGTCACCGTGCACATCGCGGGGAACCGGCTGGCCGTACGGGACCGGGGCCCGGGCATCGCGCCCGACGAGCGGCACGCCGTCTTCGGGCGCTTCTACCGCGGCCCCCGGACCCAGGGGACGCCCGGCTCCGGTCTCGGCCTGGCCATCGTGCACGACATCGTGGCGGCCGACGCCGGAACGGTCTTCGCCACCACGGCGGACGGCGGCGGCGCGGAGGTCGGCTTCGTCCTCCCGCCCCACGGCCCGGAGGAGCCGAACGGCCGAGCCGCGCGCAAGCGTTACCGACGCGCCAAGGGCGCCGGCCTGTCACGCCAGCCTTGAGTGATCATCCGCAGGTGCGACCGCGTTCGATGCGGTGCTCGGAGGCGAGCTCGCTCTTCTTCGGCAGCGCCAGGGCGTGGACGAGGAGGGCCAGGCTGTCGGCGCGGGCGGTGTCGACGACCGGGAGGGTGTCGTCGAAGACGACGGCGGCCAGGTCCTTGCGGGCGACGGCCTTGAGCTTGCGGGCCAGCGTGCGCGAGGGCGCATCCAGCTCGCCGCGGCGGGTCAGCTCCTCTGTCAGCGCCCGCATGGACGGCTCGGGCCCCTCCAAAACGGCCTCGACGGCTTCGGAGAGCGCCACGCCTTCGACATCCATGGGCCTCACCCCCTGGAGCCGGGTCAGCGCCGGACAGCATGGCGTGCCAGAGGCCGGCCTGCTCCCCCACCGGCCGGCTGAAGGTGTAGTCGTTGGCCCCGAAGGTGCTCGCCAGGCCAGCGGGCCGGCCGGATCGCCCTGGTACTCCGCCGCCTGAGCCGTCAGATGGCGCGCCCGCTTGCGTGTTTTCCGTACGGCATGGCGCCGGGTGTGATGGCCAGGCGGGCCGTCCAGTCGACCGGGTGGGCCAGATCGTCCAGCTGCTGCAGGTAGGCCGCGCCCGGCAGAGCGAAGGCCTCCGGCATCTCCGGCCCGCGTCGCCTGCTCACGGCGCCGCCGCACCTCGGCCGCGGTGGCCGACGCGGGCATCAACCCGAGCTGCAGCGCCACCTCGGCCTTCGCAGCGGACACCGCGGACAGGACCGCGTCGGTGCGCGACAGCGACGGCATCGGGAGCGCCAGCCAGTCGGTACGCCCGGTCAGCTCCATCGTCTCGAACTGATCGAGCACCGCATGACCGAGCCGCTCATAGCGCGGGCTGCGCGCGAGATCGACGCCGGCGATCATTCAGCGTTGTGGCTGTCGATGGTGGGCGGCCTGCTGGCCGTGCCCCGGGGTCGCTGAGGTAGGACCGCCGGCTGGATGGGGGGGACAACTACCGTGGAACTTCGCCGAAGACCATGCGGAGACCGCGGGCCGTGTCCGTGTATTCGCGGACCCGGTGGATCAGTCCGTCCCGGAGTTCGAAGACAAAGCAGTAATCGTTGCTGTAGTGGTTGCCGTTGGCGAGCGTCGCCGTCATGGCCGCCTCCACGGCCACCCGCTCGCCGTCGACGTGCACCCCGCGGGGGGTGACCGCGACGTCACGCGCGTACAAGCGGGGGAAGTCCTGGGCGAAGAAACGCACGATCGCCTCCCTGCCCACCATGTGGTTGGTCCCCCCGAGCGCGACGGCAGTGGCGTTGCCAGGAGGCGACAGCCATTCGGCGTCCTCGGTGAGGACCGCGGAGATCCGGTCCGGGTCGTTACTGACGAGCGCCTGGAAGGCGTTCTGGATGATGTCATGGCTCATGAACCCACCATCGCCTTCAGTGCGTGCCGGTGTATTGGACGAATGTTCCCTTCGGCCCCGCTTAAAATGGGGTCGTGCGATCTACGCGATCCCCAGTGCGCGAGCGTGAGGCGGTGGCCAGGTGGGAGGTTGCGAGGCCGCCACGGCCCAGCCGGACAGTCGGCGTCAGCCTGGCCGGATTCCGCGACCGCAACGCGGGACCGGTCGACATGCGGGTGATCCCGCACCCGGCCGTCACGTTGGTTCTGGAGCTCGGTGGCGGTCCGTTCCTCGTGGATACCGACACGGGCCGGCAGCAGCTGCCAAGCCTTGTCGCCGGGCTCCAGTACGGCTCTCTTCACATACGGGGCGCGAACATCGACTGCGTGGAGGTGCGCCTGTCCCCGGTGGCCGCGTACGCGGTGCTGGGCACCTCCCCGGCGGAGCTGGAACACATGGTGGTCAGCCTCGACGACCTGTGGGGCCGGGGCGCGCCACGGATTCGGGAGCAACTGAGCGAAGCCGGATCGTGGCAGGAGCGTTTCGCTCTGACGGACGCCCTGCTCGCCTGCCGGCGAGAGACGGGGCCGTCCGTGGACCCCCAGGTGGCCTGCTGCTGGAACCGGATCGTCGGCAGCCGCGGCCGGGTCCGGATCGACGAACTGGCGGCTGAGGTCGGGTGGAGCCGCAAACGCCTATGGTCCAGGTTCCGGGCGCAGATCGGTGTCCCGCCCAAGCGCGCCGCGAAGCTCGTCCGCTTGGACCATGCCGTCCACCGCCTGGCGGCGGGCGAGGATGCGGCCCGGGTCGCGGCGGACAGCGGCTACGTCGACCAGTCCCACCTGCATCGCGACGTCCTGGAGTTCACCGGGGATACTCCGGCGGCCGTGGCCCGCGAGCCAGGGCTGGTGATGGACGACATCGCGTAGCGGCGGCAGTCGGCGAAAACACGGCCCTACCACGACCGCCGGGCAGCGGATGACCCTGCCCCACGGCCGCACCGTCACCAGCCTCAACAGGGTGCCGCTCACCGTGCCCGCCCACGCCCTCGTCGCCCCCGCCCGTGCCCCAGGGGGTGCCCGACGGGGCGCGTGATCTTGCTGCGGGTGGCGGTTCCGCCGTTTGGAGGAATGCCCCTCTTGTGGGTGATTTCCCCTCAGGGGTGGGTGGGAGACGCTTGTTCAGCCAGGGGTGGGCTTCTCGGGACCAGCGGTCCCTACGGGGGAAAAGAGATCTGACCATGCATGCACTGACGCGCTCGGCAAGGATCGCCGCCATCACTGGTGCGGCGGCGCTGATGGCGGTGACCGGTATGGTCACACCCGCCCAGGCGGCAGAAGGGTCGTTCTTCTACACACGCGCCGATACGGGGCGGGAGACCTTCCTCGGATCGACGCCGAACGGCCAGTGCCTTGCCATCCCGGGCGGCGCCCGCCAGGCGACCAATGACACCGACACGGATGCCCACCTGTACACGAACAGCAGTTGCACGTCGTCCGCCAGGTTCCTCGGCTCCCGGCAATCGGGCGAATACGCGGCCCCGTACCCGACGTACGTCATGTTCGGCTAGGGCCTGTCCGATGGGTCGCGTGACCGCATGACGCGCAACGTGTCATGCCAGCGGGGCTGAGCCGCGCACTGCAGTGATTCGTCTCCCCGGCTGGTGACCGATGGATCTGTTGCCGCTGGTGGCCTTCCTGCGGCAGCCTCGTCGCATGATCGAGTTGCAGGTACTGACACCGGACGACTGGGGCAGGTGGCGCGAGCTCAGGCTGGCCGCGCTGGCCGAGGCGCCGTACGCCTTCGGGTCCACGCTCGCGGACTGGCAGGGGGACGGCGACCGTGAGGAGCGGTGGCGCGCCCGGCTGAGTATCCCGGACTCGTACAACGTGCTCGCCGAGCTCGGGGGGAGGCCGGCGGGGATGGTCAGCGGTGTCCTGCAGCCGCGGGACGGCACCGTCGAGCTGATCTCCCTGTGGGTCGGTGAACAGGCCCGGGGGCAGGGCGTCGGGGACCGCCTCGTCCGCGCCGTCGTGCGGTGGGCGGTGGGGAGGGGCGCGGAGGCCGTGCGGCTCGCGGTCACCCCCGGCAACGCGCACGCGCTCGCGCTGTACCGGCGCCACGGATTCGAGGACACCGGGCAACTCGGTGACGAGATGCCCGACGGGCAGCGCGAGCGCCTGTTGGTGAAGCGGCTGACCGCCGGCTGAAGTCCGCGGCCCCCGGCTCCGGCCGGGGGCCGCCCCGCCTCGCGAAAGTCGCCCGCCCTGACCGGTCAGTCGAGCTTGCACGCCTCGGAGGCGGGCTGCTCCTTGGCCAGGAACACCGTCTGGGCCATCATCTTGTAGCCGCTCATGCGCTCGCGGAACGTCTCGATGGACTCCTCGGGGTGGACCGAGTCGATCACGGCGTGGGGCCCGTGCGCGTTGAACTGGTGGCTGACGCCGCGGGGTATCTGCATGTCCGCCCAGGCGTTCTCCGGGACGATCAGGTTGTAGCGGGTGCGGCTGACACCCTCCGGCACGTCGGGCAGATCGTCCTCGAACATCTCCGGCTGGAACGGCGTCACCCCGTCGATGCAGGTCACGTCGATGGGCGAGAGGCTGGAGACCCGGATGCGGGTGCCGGGGCCGGTCATCATGCGCACGAACCGCAGCCCGGTGTGCAGGTGCATCCGGGAGCAGATGTCGCGGTCGATGACGTCGTAGAAGTCCATCAGGTAGCGGTCGGCGAAGAACCCGTCGAAGGGGGCGTCGAGCATGTAGACGTCGCCCTCCTCGAAGGTCTGCGCGCGCTGGATGCCGTCGCCGTCCGGGCGGGTGGCCGACGGTGTCCGGTGGGCGGCGCGCACCACGCCGCTGAGGGCGTCGGTGACGGCGAGGGCGGTTTCGGCCGACAGCCGGACGACGGGGGTGACATGGCATCGCCCGGGGTCGTCGAAGTCCGCCACGTCATGGACCTCGTTCTCGTCGTCGGGGGTGAGCTTGATGACGTCGCTCATGGGGGATTCGCTCCTTCTGCGGTGGAACCGTTCGGCGCCGGTCCGGTTCCGGCTTGGTACCGCGAGGCGGTGGGCAGTGGCTTGTGGGTCAGGCCGCGGGCTTGAGCGCGCGGTAGATGGTGCGGCACGGCACGGCCGTCCTGGAGCACGACCCCGACTCGCACGTCACGTACGACGCCTCGATGTCGTGTTCGGCCAGGGCGAGCCCCGCGCTCTTGCAGGCGGCCGCGATGTCCTGCGGGTCGAAGTACCGGCTGCGCAGGGTCTGGTCGACCCGCTCCAGCCGGCCGTCCTGCTCCAGGACGCCGGAGACCCGCAGCATGCCGGTGCCGGAGTCGGTGTCCCACACCCCCCGCTTGGCGATCACGGCGTCGGCGTCGTCGGTGAGGGTGAGGTTGTTCCAGTGGCGGAAGTGCGAGGTCTCGAAGACGTCGAACACGAACTGGCCGCCCGGGGCCAGGGCCTCGCCGACGCGGGCGAAGCAGCGCTCGAGGTCGCCGGGCGCGTCGAGGTGGTTGAGGGCGCCGTCCAGACAGACGACGGCGTCCACCGGCTCCGCGAGGGAGAAGCCCCGCGCGTCCTGCTCCGAGAGCCGGGCCCGGCCCGCCTCGATGAGGTCTCCCAGCCTGCGCCGGGCGACGTCCAGCATGCCCGGGGAGCGGTCCACGCCGGTGACCGTCCACCCCTCGCCGCACAGCACCTCCGCGGTGATGCCCGTGCCGCAGCACAGGTCGAGGACGGACCGGGCGTCCGGGGCGGACTGCCGGAGGAAGGCCGCGAGCCTCGGCGAGTAGTGCCGGACCCAGCCGGTGAAGTAGCTCTCGAAGAAGTGGGAGAACTCGCGCGTGTAGTACGTCATCGCAAGGCACCTTTCCAGTGCGCGCAGCGGGTGCGGGGTCTGGTGGGAGCGGCGCCGCCCGTGGGCTCGTCCGCGGGAGGGGGGTGTGCCGGGTCGGGGGTGTGCCGGGTCGGGGGTGTGCCGGGTCGGCCGCCGAGGCGTCCGCGGCCGGTACGGGAGCGGGCGGAGGCGCGGTGCTCCGTGCTCCCCCGGGCGCCATCAGTCCGACGTCCGGGTGAACTCGAAGGCCGGAACCGCGCGTTCCATCCGGATGGCGACGCGGTCGGTGTCCACCGGGCTGATCGCGACGGGGCCGGGCACCGCCGGGCACGTGGTGAACAGGGTGCCCCGCGCGTCCCGGCGTACCGGCCCCTCCACCGGCCCGTACCGGAACAGCACGCCCGTACCCCGCGCGTCCGGTGCCAGACGCACCGGGCCGAATCCGGGGTGGTGGTAGGTCCCCACCAGCCCCGGCAGGGTGCGCGGGTCCGCCGGCTGCCCCGGCGCGGGGTGGGCCATCCGCTCGGGCTCCCCCGCGGGCAGCCGGCACGCCATGTCGTTCCGCCCGCCGGAGAGAGCGTCGACGAGGGAGAAGGCGACGGCGCAGCGGAAGCAGCAGTGGAGGCGACTCGGCGAGTGGCGCACGGCGCTGTTGCAGAAGACGTTGACGGCCAGCCGCCGTGCCGGCAGCACCACCGTCATGCCGCGCAGCGCGCCGACGCTGCTGCTGTGGACCAGGACGCGGTCGCCCTGGTAGTGGCCGGCCAGCCAGCCGTGGCTGTAGCCCTCGGCCGCGACGCACGCCGGGTGATTGGCGGAGGTCGTGGGAGCGGGCGTGCGCGGGGCGCGGAGGTGTTCCAGGGAGCGGTCGTCGAGCAGCCGTCCCAGCGTGCCGTCCCCGTACAGGTGGAAGCGCAGCAGCGTGACCATGTCCTCGGCGCTCGCCCAGACACCGGAGATCGCGGCGGAGAGTCCGGGCAGTCGGGGCGGGCCGGCGTCGGTGAACCCCTGCTCCGGGTCGGGCTCGCAGGCGTGCGCGACGTCCTCGGCCGGGCCGGGCCGCGTACCGCGACCCGCGAGGTCGGCCAGGAAGTCGGCGAGGAGCCGCTGCCAGGGTCGGCCGGCGGCCTCTTCGGCGATGTGACAGGCCATCAGGTAGGCCAGGTCGCTGTAGGAGAACCGGTCGCCTCCGGGCGGGTGGACGGTGACGAGGTGCGGCAGGCGGCCGCGCGCCGCTTCGCCGGGGGAGGTGTCGGCGCAGCCGGCCAGCAGCATGTCGTACGTGGGCAGTCCGGAGGCGTGAGTGAGCAGCTGGGTGAGGGTGTACCCGTCCGGCGGGGCGCCGTGCGGCAGCACGGCCGTCAGGTGCCGGCTCTCCCATCCGGTGGCCCCCCGGTGGACGAGAGCGGCGATCAGGGCGGTGATGAGGCTCTTGGTGAGCGATCCCAGCGGGAAGAGGGTGCGGGGGGTGAGCGGGGCGCCGGTGGTCACCTCGCGTGTCCCGTCCACGAGCACCGCGGCCTCGTCGCCGTGCACGACGGTGACGCCGACGCCGGGCACCTGCCAGGCCGACCGGAGTACGGCGAGGTCCTCGGTGAGGCGGTCGGCGCCCGGCGCGGGGCCTCCGGGCGCGGGGCCTCCGGGGGCGTGGAGTGGGCGCGTCTGCTGCCTTTCCGGTGGCCGGGTCATCGCTGTCCAAGCTCCCGTCCGCCGTCGGCGACCGCTGTCGGGAGGCCGTCGGGGGCCGCTGTCGAGGGGCCGTCCCCGACCGCGTCGCGGCAGTGCTCGACGAGGGCGTCGAGGGTGCCGTCGAGGTAGAGGGCCTCGACGGAGGGGTCCACGCCGAGCCGGTCTCCGATCCGGTCGAGCATGACGATGGCCTGCATCGAGTTGCCGCCGGCCTCGAAGAAGTCCTCGTCCCCGCGAGGTTCCCGGCCCGGTGGCAGGCCCAGTGCCTCGATCCACTCCTGGGTGACGACGGCCCGGACCGGGCCGGGCTGGTGTGCCGTCCGCGGCGACGCGGTGCGGTCGTCGGTCATGCCGGTCTCCTTCGCTGTGGTGGCCGTGGCCCCTGCGGGCGTCGTCGTACGCGGTGGCCCTGCGGGGGTCGTCGTACGCGGTGGTCCTGCGGGCGTCGTCGTACGCGGTGGTCCTGCCGCGGTGGGCGCGCGCCGTGCGGTGCCGGGCCGCGTGCGGCCGGCCGTCACCGGGGGGCTCCGCCGGAGAAGGGGGCGCGGCCCAGGCGGTCGGCGAGCCGGGCCCCGAGGAGGCCGGCGAAGACGTGTCCGACCAGCGGTGACCACTCCTCCCGCGCCGTTCCGGCGAGCGGCACGGTGTGCCAGGCGGCGCGGGTCAGCTCGGTGTCGTCCTGCCCGGCCACCGCGATCACGCGCCGCCCGTGCCCGCTCGCCGCCGCGGCGAGCTCCACGGCCCGCGCGTGACCGGGGCCCGGGGGCGCGAGGACGACCAGGGGGGCGTCGGCGGGGTCGGCGAAGCGCTCGATGTGCCAGTACTCCTCCGTGTCCTGGGCGTAGGCGGGCAACCCGGCGGCCTCGACGACCTTGGCCGCCGCGTACATCGCCGTGCCCCGGGCCGGGCCGGTGCCCGTGAACACCAGGGGGGCCCAGGGCCGTCCGGTCTCCGTCAGCCGCTCCGCCAGGTCCCGGCACGGCGCGTCGGCGGCGCGGACCGTGGCCCGGACGGCGTCCGCCGTGGCGATCACCTCCGCCACCAGGTCGTCCTCTCCGGGCGCCGGGCTGCTGCCGGGCAGGGCGTGACGGGTGCCGCTGCCGGGCAGGGCGTGGCGGGCGCCGGCGAGCCGCACGGCGAGCAGCAGCAGGGCCAGCAGGCTGGCCTGGTAGGTGCGGATGCCGGGGCTGCGTTCGGTGAGGCCGAGCGCGGCCACCACCTCGGCCGTCGCCGCGTCGCCCAGCGGGCTGCCCTGCCGTCCGGTGACGGCCAGGGTGGGCAGCCCGCGGTCGCGGGCGCGGTGTGCGGCGGTCACCAGCCGGGGGCTACTGCCGGAGGCGGACACCGTGACGACCAGCGTGGCGGTGTCCTGCCGGGCGGGGCCGAGCATGCCGTAGTCGAGGAACTGCTGGGTGCTCAGTGCCGTGCAGGGGACCCCGGCGAGGCGTTCGAAGGCCAGCTGCGTGGCCACGCCCGCATGGTGGGAGTCGCCGCTGCCGACGAGGACGACCTCGCGCAGGGGGGCGCCGGGGACGGCGTCCAGCGCCGCGCCCGCCGAGGCGGCCACCGAGCCGGTCAGGCGCTCGATGTCGGCGGCGAGCGCGGCGGACTGCCGCAGCATGGTGCCGGTGGAGTACATGGGGTCCTCGAATCCGTCAGAGGTACGTGCGCAGCACGGGGGCCACGCGTTCGGCGAAGAGGTCGAGGGTGCGGAAGTCCAGGGGCGGCCGGAGGCCGAGGAGGAAGTCCCGGACGCCCAGGCGCAGATAGGGCACCAGCCGTTCCGCGCACTCCTCCGGCGTGCCGAAGACCGCGTACTCGGGCAGGTCGTCGGGGACGGTGGCGGCGATCTGTCGTCTGCGCTCCGCCACCTCGCGGCGGTCGTCGCCCAGCACGGCCCGGAAGGTCAGCGACCCGCGGATCGCGGCCGGGTCGCGGCCGAGGTCCTGGGCGTGGCGGGTGAGCACCTGCCGCTTGTGCGCGTAGACGCCGGGTTCGGTGAGCAGGGTGTTCCAGGTGTCGGCGTGGGCGGCCGCGACGCGGAGCGTGTGCCGCTCCCCCGAGCCGCCGACGGTCAGCGGGAGCCTGGGCTGGACCGGCCGGGGCCGCAGGTGGGCGCCGCGGAGCCGGTAGTGGGCGCCCTCGAAGTCGGCCACGGGCCGCTCCCACAGGAGCCTGATCACCTGGCACGCCTCGTCCAGCCGCCGCATCCGCTCGGCGGTCGGCGGGAAGGGCATGCCGTACTGGGCGTGGGCGAGGTCGAAGCCGCCGGCGCCGAGGCCCAGTTCGACCCGGCCGCCGGAGACGTGGTCGATCGTGGAGGCGATGTTGGCGAGGTGGGCGGGGTGGCGCCAGGCGACGGCGGACACCAGGATCGCGCAGCGCACGCGGCTGGTGCGCGCGGCGAGGGCCGCCAGGAGCGTGGGGCCCTCCAGGCAGGGGCCGTCGGGCCCGAAGAGGTGGGGGCGCAGGTGGTCGAAGACGGAGACCCAGTCGTAGCCCGCCTCCTCCGCGCGTTGCCACAGCTGGAGGGCCTCCTCGAAGCTCTGGTACTGCTGTCCGGAATGGACGCCGCAGCGGACGGTGTCGTCGTGCAACCGCATGTCTCCCTGCTTTCCTTGCCGCGTTTCCCGGGCGGTGGGCACCGGGCGGTGGGCACCCGGGGGGGCACCGGATGGGGTGCGCCGGGCGGTGGGCACCGGGG
>NZ_JBPQTV010000026.1:0-38171 GCF_051386515.1 Streptomyces sp. URMC 123
CGCCGACGTCGAAGAACATGCCGTGCAGTTCGAGCGTGCCGTCCGCCACCCGGCGCGCGACGAACTCATGGGCCGCCAGATGCTCCAGCTGCTGCACCACATTGATCAGGCTCAGCCGGTCCACGACATCACCGAGCCCGTCCGGCGGCCCGTCGGCGAGCCGCGGCCCCGCTTCCGTACGGCTCGCTTCTCCACGTGCCAAGTCCCTGCGGCTCGGCTCCACCCGGCCCGCTCGGCCCAACTCCGTACGGGCCAACTCCGTGCGGCTCGGTTCCGCCCTGTCGGCCGCCTGCCGGCTCGCCATGCGCAGGCTCGCCAGCCGCTCCAGGCTGGGCTGCGCATGGGCCAGCCAGCGCCTGAGCGAGCTCGGCGACGCCATCGGCGCGCGGCTCGGCGCTGAGCTCAGCAGTTCCTGCATCGCCCCGCATCCCGAATGCCCGCACACCGTGATGCTCCTGACCTTCAGCACCTCCACGGCGTACTCGATTGCGGCGGCCACCGAGTCGTCCCCGCCCTCCGCGCCCGGCGGCGGCACCAGATTGCCCATGTTCCGCACCGTGAACAGATCTCCCGGGCCGCTCGACGTGATCATGCTGGTGACCAGCCGGGAGTCGGCGCAGGTCAGAAAGAGCTGGGTGGGCCGCTGTCCCTCGCGGGCCAGCCGGGCCAGCTCGTCCCGGACCAGCGGCGCGGTGTTGCGCTGAAACGCCCGCAGCCCACTGGCCAGTTGTTCGTTGACGGCGCCCGCGGGGCGCGGCGATCCGGCCGGGGCCGGGTGGTGCGGCTGGGTGCACTGGTGGTTGAGCCAGGGCGTCCAGGGCCGACAGGTGTGGGCGGCCACGGGTTCGGCGATCGGCGCGGCGATCGGCTCCCCGGAGCGGCCGACGAACTCCACCGTGCCGCCCGCCGCCGTATGGGCCTCCTGCCAGTGCTGCACGGTCTCGAACGCAGCGTGGTCCATGAAGGAGCCGTCCAGCTCGATGACCGCCGGCCGGCCCGGCGTCACCAGGCTCAGCGCGCGGCTCAGCCGTGGCACCGCCAGGAAGGTCAACTGCCCCCGCACCCGGACCCGCTGGATGCCGCCCTCCTCGTTCTCCAGGGTGATCCTGGTGTGTGCCAACCGGTGCAGCGCCACCCCGACCGCCACCGCGATCCCGATCACCACACCCTCCAGTACCCCCACGCAGATCACGCCGGCGACGGTGGCGGCGTACACCGGGAACTCCCGGTGCAGATGCACCTTGCGGATGTGCGCGAAGTTGACCATTTGGATGCCGACGACCATCACCAGGGCGGCCAGCGCGGCGAGCGGGATCAACTCCAGCAGCGCCACCAGCAGTCCCGCCGCCAGCAGCACCCAGACGCCGTGCAGCACGGTCGACGCGCGCCCCTGGGCCCCGGCCCGTACGTTCGCCGAGCTGCGCACCGCGCCGCCCGACACCGGCAGCCCGCCCAGCAGGCCGGACAGAGCGTTGGCCACGCCCTGGCCGCGCAGCTCGCGGTCCAGATCGGAGCGCGGCACGGCGGGGCCGGGCCGTTCGGCGGCCAGCTTGTCCACGGCCACCGCGGACAGCAGGGACTCCAGGCTCGCGACCAGGGTGACCGTCAGCACCGCGGCCAGCACGCCCAGCGCCGGCCCGTCGGGCGGGTCGGGCAGGGCGTAGGAGCGCCAGGAGGGCAGGTCGACGCGGGTCACCCCGGGGGCGCACAGCGCGGCGACGGCCGTGGCGGCGACCACCGAGGTGAGGGCGGCCGGCACGACTCGCAACCGCCTGCCGAGGCGCCCCGGCAGGCGCGGCCAGAGCACCAGCACCGCGATGGTGAGCGCCCCGATGGCGGGCGCCGCGGGCCGCAGCTCCGCCAACTGTTCGGGCAGCGCGGCGGCGTTGGCGAGGGCGGCGCTCTGTGGATCGCCCCCCAGCACGATGTGGAGCTGGGCCAGGGCGATGGCCACCCCGATGCCGGCGAGCGTCCCGTGCACGATGGCGGGGCTGACCGCGAGAGCGCTGCGGGCCACCTTCATCGATCCCAGGACGACCTGGACCACCCCCGCGCAGATGGTGATCGCGCATGTGGCGCGCCAGCCGTACACCTGGATCAACTCGGCGGTGACCACCGTCAGTCCGGCGGACGGCCCGCTGACCTGGAGCGGGGTGCCGCCGAACAGTCCGGCGACGATGCCGCCGACCGCCGCTCCGATCAGCCCGGCCTGAAGGGGGGCCTCGATGGCGACCGCGAGCCCCAGCGACATCGGCACGGCGATCAGGAAGACCGTGACGGACGCGGAGAGATCGGCCGTTCGGAGCCAGGAGGGGCGCCCGGGCCAGGGGCCGGGCAGCCGGGGCAGGCGGGGTGATCGGTCGGAACGGAGGGCGCATCCGGCACGGGAGGCGCGGGCCAGGAGGGTCGCCCGGGAGAGGCGACCGCTTCGGGTCGAGTCGGTGGCGGCAGGGGCGCAGGCTGTCATGGTCCCGTCTCCTCCGGGGCGGCGCGGCCGCGACGGACGCGGCCGTGGGTCACGGCGAGCAGCCTTTTGGGAGGCGGCTGCGATGGCGGGATGGCGGGCTCGCCCGGGGCCGAAGACCAGGGCGGTCCCAGTAAACTGTCAACGCTCGGTAAATGAATAGTAACGCAAGGTAAGGTCCCCTGGGGTTTTTCCGATCAGATGGGCCTCCAGTTACGTCGTTCGAGTGAATATGTATTTCTGTCCGCTTGTCATGAATGTCCGATCGTTTGATCATGCGACGTTTGGTGTGCGGCGCGGTCCCCGGGCCGGCCGCGCCGCCGCGCCGAACGGGCGCGACGAGGCGGAGAGAAGGCAGGTGGACGATGGCAGCCACAGGGAGAGTCACGGTGGGGGCCGCCCTGCTCGCGGTGGCGCTGACCGCCACGGCCGCGTGCTCGAGCGGCGCGGGCGGTGGGGGCGTTGAGGGTGGCGAGGAGGCGAAGAAAGGTTTCTTCGCGCCTCGGAAGCCCTCCCGGGTCACCTTGATCGGCGATGGCTCGACCGCCGACACCGGCCCGCAGCCGGGCCGGCGCACGCCACCGCACCGACTGAGCCCGGGTCAGCGCCCGCCGCAGTTCGTGGTGTTCTCCTGGGACGGGGCGGGCGAGGACGGCCAGAAGCTCTTCTCGCACTTCAGGGCCGTCGGCAAGAAGTACGACGCGACCATGACGTACTTCCTCAGCGGGGTGTATCTGCTGCCGCGGGACAAGAGGGAGCGCTACCGCCCGCCGCGCCACGCCGCCGGCGCCTCCGACATCGGCTTCAACGACCGCAAGGGGATCAAGGCGACCCTGGCGCAGCTCCGCGGCGCCTGGGAGGACGGCAACGAGATCGGCACCCACTTCAACGGCCACTTCTGCGGTGCCGAGCGCGGTGTGAGCACCTGGACCCGGGACGAGTGGCGGCGCGAGATCGAGCAGGCCGAGGCCCTGGTGAAGAACTGGAAGACCAACTCCGGCCTCAAGGACGAGCCGCCGCTGCCCTTCGACTACAGCAAGGAGCTGGTGGGCGGCCGCGCCCCCTGCCTCCAGGGGCAGCGCAACCTCATCCCCGCCGCGAAGGCCATGGGCTTCCGCTACGACTCCAGTTCGAGCGGCGGCCGGCAGGTGTGGCCCCGGCGCGTCGGTGGCGTCTGGGACTTCCCGCTCCAGCAGATCCCCTTCCCCGGCCGCTCCTTCGAGACCCTGTCGATGGACTACAACTTCCTGGTCAACCAGTCCGGGACGGTCCACGGCGACCCGGCGATGCACGCCACGTGGGGCCGGCAGATGCGGGACGGGATGCTCGCCGCGTTCGACCGCGCCTATCGGGGCAATCGCGCCCCCCTGTTCATTGGGAACCACTTCGAGTCCTGGAACGGCGGCACGTATATGCGCGCGGTCGAGGAGGTGATCGCCCGGGTCTGCCGGCGCGAGGAGGTGCGCTGCGTGTCCTTCCGGGAGGTCGCCGACTGGCTCGACGCACAGGACCCGCGGACCCTGGAGAAACTGCGCACCCTGAACGTCGGCCAGGCGCCCAAGGAGGGGTGGCGGGCGTTCCTCGGCGGCGGCTCGGCCAAGGGCCGCAAGGCGGCGGTGATGGTCGGCACGCGATAGCGGCGCGCCGCGCGCGTACGGGGCCCCGACGCCGTACGGGGCTCCGGTGCCGTACGAGGCCCCGTACGCCCGGGAGTTCTACGCCGGCTGGGGGACGGGCGCGGTGAGCAGTTCCTCGGAGAGGCGGAACGCGGGGTCGACCTGGGCGGCCAGGTCGGCGCCCGTCTTTGCGTTGCCCCAGCTCTCGGCGTTCCTGAGGTGGAAGTGGACCATCTGGCGGGTGTAGCGGTCCCAGTCGCGGCGGTCGTAGGCGCCGTCGGCGGTCTCGTGCAGCACCCGCAGCGCCCGGCGGTTGGGCTCCTCCAGCCGGTCGAAGTCCTGGGGGCGGCCCTTCTCCATGGCCCGTACCCAGTCCGAGTGGCCCACGGTGACCAGCAGGTCGTCGCCGACCTCGGCGCGGAGGAACGCGAGGTCGTCGGGGCCCTGAACCTTGTTGCCGATCACCCGCAGGGCGACCCCGAAGTCGCGGGCGTACTCCTTGTACTGGCGGTAGACGGCGACCCCCTTGCGGGTGGGCTCGGCGACCAGGAACGTCATGTCGAAGCGGGTGAACATCCCGGAGGCGAAGGAGTCGCTGCCGGCCGTCATGTCGACCACCACGTACTCGTCCCGCCCGTCGACGAGGTGGTTGAGGCACAGCTCGACGGCCCCGACCTTGGAGTGGTAGCACGCCACCCCCAGGTCGGACTCGGTGAAGGGGCCGGTGACCATCAGCCGTACGGTGCTCGCGCCGGGGCTCGCTCCGTCCGCCGCGGTCGCGCCGTCCAGGGCCACGGGTCGGGCGCAGGCGGCGAAGACGGGGTTGTCCTCCTGAATCCGCAGCAGTCGCGACCCCTCACCGGGCGGAGTGGTCTTGATCATCGTGTCGGCCGAGGCGATCCGGGGGTTGGTGCCCCGCAGATACTCCTTGATCAGGGGGAGCCGCGCGCCCAGGGTCGGCAGGGCGGCGGCCTCCGCCTCGTCGAGCCCGAGGGCCGGGGCCAGGTGCTGGTTGATATCGGCGTCCACCGCGATCACGGGGATGCGGGCGGCGGCGAGATGGCGGATGAACAGCGACGACAGCGTGGTCTTGCCGCTGCCGCCCTTCCCTACGAAAGCGATCTTCATGTTCACCTAGGGTAGGTGGGCCAATGCGAAGAGTGGTGCTCCGGCGTGAAGAAGGCCACTCCTTCGAGGGGTTTGGGTGTTGTGTGCGTAGGGTCGTGCTCATGAGTAGTGCTACAGCCGATCCGCTCGCGGCGCTGTCCTCCCTTCCGGGCGTGTCCGACTCCGTGGACTCCGTGCGCAAGGCGGTGGACCGTGTCTACGGCCACCGCGTGATGCGCCGCCGCAGCACCGAGATCACCGCCGAGGCGGCCCTGCGTGGCGCGCGGGGCTCGGCGGCGCTGTCCGGTGCCGACTGGGTGCTCGAAGAGGTGCGTCGGCGCACGGACTTCAGCGAGCCGGGCGAGCCGCACACGGTGGGGGCGGCGCTCCGGCTGGCAGCCGAAGCGGGGCAGTTGCTGAGCGTCTGGCGGCAGTCGCCGCTGCGGGTGCTGGCCCGGCTGCACCTGGTGGCCGCGGGCGGGGCGGCCCCCGACGACACGGTGGGCCGGCCGCGCGTGGCGGACGAGCCGGTCGACGAGCCCTCGATCTCGCTGGCGCTGCCCGACGCGGACGAGATGGCGGGCCGGCTGGACGGCCTGGCCCGGCTGCTGCTGGCGGGCAGCGAGGCCCCGGCACTGGTGACCGCCGCGATCGTGCACGGCGAGCTGCTGGCGCTGCGCCCGTTCGGCTCGTTCAACGGCCTGGTGGCGCGCACGGCGGAACGGATCGTTCTGGTGGGCAGCGGTCTCGACCCCAAGTCGATCTGCCCCGCCGAGGTCGGCCACGCGGAGCTCGGGGCGCAGGCGTACGCGGAGGCGCTGGCCGGTTACGCGTCGGGCACGCCGGAGGGCGTGACGGCCTGGATCGCCCACTGCGGCCGGGCCGTGGAGCTGGGCGTTCGTGAGTCGACGGCGGTGTGCGAGGCCCTTCAGCGGGGCGCGGCCTAGCGAGCCCGTGGCCGCCGGGCGAAGTCGTCAGGGCAGGGGCCCGTGGGGCGGCAGGCGCGGGGCGCCTGGCGCAGGGTCGCGGCGGCTCACGGGGTCGCGGTGGCGCACATGAGGGTGGCCCACGGGATCACGGCGCGGCCCACAGGGTGGCCGACAGGATTGCGGCGGTACCAGTCCTGGTACCGCCGCTGGCACGTCCGTCGGGTTACCAGTGCGTGCACGATATTCGCCCATCAGGCCGGGTACTTTGCCCGTCACCTGGTGCGGCTGGCCCGTAATCGACGGGTCGGCGTCGCGTGGGTGCCCAACTTCCGTGCTCGGTCCGTGGGGCCTTGGTGCGTAGGGTCGTCCTCTCGGATGTCCCTGGTCTCGCGGGCCGTTACCTCCTTTGTACTACGCGGCTCGGGGAAGCGGAACCCCGCGCCGCAGATCTTTACTTTCGGCCTTAAAAGCGGACATACGGCGCCCGGCGTCGCTGGGTGTACCAGACGAGCCCCGCGGTGGCCGCCGCGGCGCCGACGGCCGCCGCCACGGCGAGCGCCGGCCGGGTCGGCGTGCCCCAGGCGGCGGGCCACGGCCGCATCCCGGGCACCCGCTGCTTGAGCCGGACGGGCCTGCTGAAGGAGAGCACCGGCCAACCCCGGGCGGTGGCCTCCCGGCGCAGCGCGCGGTCGGCGTTCACCGCGTGCGGATGGCCGACCGCCTCGAGCATCGGCACATCCGTGATGGAGTCGCTGTAGGCGTAGCAGCGCGCCAGGTCGTAGCCCTCGCTCTCCGCCAGCTCGCGTATCGCTTCGGCCTTGGTGGGGCCGTAGGCGTAGTACTCCACCTCGCCCGTGAAGCGCCCGTCCGCCACGACCATGCGCGTGGCCACGACCCGATCGGCGCCGAGCAGCCTGCCGATGGGCTCCACCACCTCCGCCCCGGAGGTGCTGACGATCACCACATCGCGGCCGGCGAGGTGGTGCTCCTCGATCAGGGAGGCCGCTTCGTCGTAAATGATCGGATCGATCAGATCGTGCAGCGTTTCGGCGACGATCTCGCGCACCTGCTGCACATTCCAGCCTCGACAGAGAGCGGAGAGATACTCGCGCATCCGCTCCATCTGATCATGATCGGCTCCGCCGAGGAGATAGACGAACTGGGCATACGCCGTGCGAAGTACTGCTCGGCGGTTGATCAGACCACCTTGGTAGAAGGACTTGCTGAAGGTCAGCGTGCTGGACTTCGCAATGACGGTCTTGTCCAGGTCAAAGAAGGCAGCTGTGCGCGGCAAGGAGTGGTTTTCCACGACGCTGAGCATAGGCGCCCACCATTCGGCGTAAGCTGGGGCGCGTGGGTTTGCCTGAGAAGGCTCTCGGGTACACCATGGAAGTCACGGATCGTTCGCGACCGTGCTAACCCGGTCCGACTCCTCCCCCCCCGAGTCGGCCGTGGGGACGACCCCCGCTCTCCCCCCCGGCGGGGGTCGTCGCATGTCCGGGCCCCTTTTCGCGGTCCCTCATCGCTCTGCCTCCTCTCCGGCCGCGCTCCGGCGCGCGCCCATCCGATCACTTGGGCTCGTCACTCAGTGTAACCGCCGGGCTGCGGAGGGGAAGTCACCGGTATAGGTGACGGAGTTATTCACAACTGGCGAGTTGTCCACAGTTTTGGACCAAGATCCGCACGATTTTCTGGTTCGCCGCACCGTGTTTCTCGTGATGTTCGCGGGCGTTCGCTGATGTCCGCGCACGCACTCGCTGGTTCTCGGCCCCTTCCCGGGTCCGAGAGCCGAGGAACGAGAGGGGGCGGCAGGATGGCCGAATCCATCACACCCCGCCGAATGGCGGCCGAGGGCGGCGGCGCGGCGCGGGGAGCACCGCTGATCGTCACGGAGGACGAAAGGCTGCTCGACGATCTGCTGCGGCTGTGCGCCGCGGCCGGGGCCGAGCCGGAGGTCTCGCCCGGGTTGCCCGAGCGCGACGGCGGCTGGGAGTCCCCGCCCCTGGTGCTGGTCGGCGCCGACGCCGCCCATCGGCTGGACGGCGCGGCGCGCAGACCCGGGGTGCTGCTCATCGGCCGGGACCTGGACGACCAGGACATCTGGCGACGGGCCGTCGGCATCGGCGCCGACCATGTGCTCTTCCTGCCCGATGCCGAGACCTGGCTGGTCGACCGGATCGCCGACGCCGCGGAGGGCGTCGGACAGCAGGCGCTGACCGTCGGCGTGATCGGCGGCCGCGGCGGGGCCGGCGCGAGCGTGCTGGCCTGTGCCCTCGCCGTCACCGCCGCCCGTTCGGGGCGGCGCACGATGCTGATCGACGCGGACCCACTGGGCGGTGGGCTCGATGTGCTGCTCGGTGGTGAGGGCGCCGTCGGGCTGCGCTGGCCCGCCTTCGCCGACTCCCGGGGCCGGGTGGCCGGCAGCGCGCTGGAGGAGGCGCTGCCCGAGCTCCACTCCTTACGGCTGCTCAGCTGGGATCGCGGCGATTCCCTGGCCATCGCCCCCGAGGCGGTGCGGTCGGTGCTGGCAGCGGCCCGCCGGCGCGGCGGTGTCGTGGTCGTCGATCTGCCGCGCCGGGTGGACGAATCGGTGACCGAGGCGCTCGCCCAACTCGACCTGGGGCTGATGGTCGTCCCGGCGGAACTGCGGGCGATCACCGCGGCGCACCGGGTGGCCGCCGCCGTCGGCACGGTGCTGCGCGATCTGCGCGTCGTGGTGCGGGGGCCGGCGCGGCCCCCGCTGGACGACGAGGAGATCGCCCGGCTGCTGGGCCTGCCGCTGGCCGGCGCGCTGCCCGCGGAACCCGGGCTCACGGATGCCCTGGCCAAGGGTTCACCGCCGGGCGGTGACGAGCGCGGCCCGTTGGCCCGCTTCTGCTCCACCTTCTGGGACCGGACGTCCCCGACGCGCGGGAGCGGAGGTGCGACGCCATGACCGGCGGAACGCTCGCGCCCCTGGCCGCGCCGCTGTTGGACGCCGTACGACTGCGCCTGGCCCGGAGCGGGGCCGAGCCCACACCCGCCCGGGTGGCCGCCGCGCTGCGCGAGGAGGGCAGACTGCTCGGCGACACGGAAGTGCTCGACGTGGTCGCGGCGCTCCGCTCGGAGCTGGTGGGCACCGGCCCCCTGGAGCCGCTGCTCGCCGAGCCGTCGGTCACCGATGTCCTGGTGACCGGACCCGATGAGGTCTGGGTGGACCGGGGTGCCGGCCTCGAACGCTCCTCCGTGCGCTTCCCGGACGCCGCGGCTGTGCGCGGCCTCGCCCAGCGCCTCGCGGCCGTCGCCGGTCGCCGCCTGGACGACGCCCGCCCCTGGGTCGACGCCCGGCTCCCGGACGGCACCCGACTGCACGCCGTACTGCCGCCGGTGGCCGTCGGCTCCACCTGTCTGTCGCTGCGCGTGGTGCGCCCCAGGGCGTTCTCCCTGGGGGAGTTGGTGGCGGCCGGCACCCTTCCGCCCGGCGGGGACCGGCTGCTGCGCGCGGTGCTGGACGCCCGGCTCTCCTTCCTGGTCAGCGGCGGCACCGGCTCCGGGAAGACCACCCTGCTGAGCTGTCTGCTGGGGCTGGTGCGGCCGGAGGAGCGGATCGTCCTCGCCGAGGACTCGTCCGAACTGCGCCCGGACCACCCGCATGTGGTGCGGCTGGAGACCCGGCCCGCCAACCAGGAGGGCGCGGGCCTGGTCACCCTGCGGGATCTCGTCCGCCAAGCGCTGCGCATGCGCCCCGACCGGCTGGTGGTGGGCGAGGTGCGCGGCCCCGAAGTCACCGATCTCCTCGCGGCCCTGAACACCGGTCACGAGGGAGGGTGCGGCACGGTGCACGCCAACGCCGCTGCGGACGTACCCGCCCGGCTGGAGGCGCTCGGCTCCTCCGCGGGCCTGGACCGCGCGGCGCTGCACAGCCAGCTCGCGGCGGCGCTCTCGGTGGTGATCCACCTGGTGCGCGACAGCGGTGGCCGGCGCAGGGTCGCCGAAATCCATGTGCTGGAGCGGGACCGTGACGGTTGGGTCACCACGGCACCCGCGGCGACCTGGGCGCCGGGAGGGTTCGAACCCGGGCGCGGCTGGTCCCGGCTGACCCGGCTCTGCGCCAGGTCCGGCCACGGTCCCGAAGGGGAGTCGCCATGATCGGCGCGACTGCTGGGACCGGAGCGGCCACCACCTGGGGAGAGGCGGTCGCCGGGGCGGTCCCGGCGATGGGAGGGCCGGGCGCCGGAGCGGCCTCCTGGTACGCGGTGGTCCTCTGCGCGGGGCTGGCGGCCTGGCTGCTCACCGACCGGGACCACGCGGCGCGCCGGGCCCGCCTGCTGCTCGCGGACGGCGGGGCGGCGGCCCACCCGGGCCCGGCGCTCCGGGACCACTGGACCCGGTGGACGGACGCCCTGCGTCGATGGTGGCGACGACGGATCGGCGACCGGCTGGGCTGGGAGGCACTGTGCCTGCCGGCCGGAGCCGCCCTGGGCGTGCTGGCCCGCTCCCCACTGCCGCTGATCGGCGCCCTGGTCGCGCTGCCGCTGGTGCGCCGCTGGCTGCGCGGGTTCGGCCGGCAGCGGGAGCGAGCCCGCCGGGCCGCCGAGGTGATCGAGCTGTGCGGGGCGGTCTCGGGCGAGCTGCGGGCCGGTCGGCAGCCGGGCGAGGCGCTGCGGGCCGCCGTCGGCGACGAGCCGGGCGTGGTCGGGACCTCGGCACTGGCGGCCGCCCGCTTCGGTGGCGATGTGCCGGAGGCGCTGCGGAGGTCCGCGCACAGACCCGGCGCGGAAGGGCTGGTCGGCGTGGCCGCCTGCTGGCAGGTGGCGGCCGAGGGCGGCGCCGGCCTGGCCGCCGGCCTCGACCGGGTGGGCGGTGCGCTCCGCGCCGAGCGGGACCAGCGCGAGGACCTGCGCGCCCAGTTGGCGGGCACCCGGGCGACGGCCTCGCTGCTGGCGGTGTTGCCGGTGTTCGGCCTGGTGATGGGCGGCGCTCTGGGCGCCGAGCCGCTGCGGGTGCTCTTCCACACCCCCGCCGGCCTCGGCTGCCTCCTCCTGGGCGGGCTGCTGGAGTGCGCGGGGCTGCTGTGGACGGCGCGCGTCGTCCGCGCGGCCGCCCCCGATGACGGAGGCGGCCGTGACCGATGACCTCCTCCACAGGCTGGGGGCAACGGTCGCCGCCGCGCTCGCCGTGGCCCTGTGGACGGCACGAGCGGTGCGGGCCGCCCGCCGGAAGCGGGCCGTACGCCGCAGACTCGTCGGCCTGTTGGGGGTGGCGCCCGCACAGCCGGGGAGGAGGCTCCGCCTGGCGGTCGCACGTCGGAGCGACCGGCTTCGCCCAGCCCTGCGTCGCGGTTCGGCCGCGGCGGCCGCCGCGGCCGTGGGGTGGGCCCTGGTCGGCGGGACGGCCGGCTGCCTGCTGGGCGCGGTGCTCGCCCACGCCGTATGGCGGTGGTGGCCGCGGCGCCCGGCACGCGCCCGGCCGGCGGCCACCGCGCGGGCGGTGGCACGGGAACTGCCCCTGGCCGGCGATCTGCTCGCCGCCTGCCTGATCGCGGGCGCCGGGCCCCGGGCCGCCGCGGAGGCGGTGGGCGGCTCGCTGGACGGCCCGGTGGGGCGGCGGCTGGCCCAGGCGGCGGCCGAGTTGCGGCTCGGCGGCGCGCCGGACGCCGCGTGGGGGCGCGTCGCCGCCCTTCCCGGCGCGCGGGGGCTCGCCCGCTGTCTTCAGCGGGCCTGGGACACCGGGGCCCCGGCGGCCGAGCCGATGGCGCGGCTCGCGGCGGACCTCCGCGCGGACCGCGCGCGGGAGGCGGCGGCCCGGGCGCGGAAGGCCGGGGTGCTGGCCACCGCCCCGCTGGGGCTGTGCTTTCTGCCCGCCTTCCTGGTGCTGGGGGTGGCGCCGGTGCTGATCGGCATGGCGAGCGGGCTGCTCGCCCGGAACTGAGGGAGGCGCGAACGGAGGACGAGCGAGGGCGCGGGAGGGCGCGGGCGCCGGCGAGCGGGCGCGAGACCGGACGAGAAACCAGGCAAGGACGACCGAGGACAGGTCGAGGACAGGGGGATGTCATGAAGGCAAGGGGAGGCACCGGGGTGAGGGGCGTATGGCCGCGGGTTCGGTGGCTGCGGCGCCGCATGGCCGCGGGGCGGGGGAGGGACGCCGGAATGGCGACGGCCGAGTACGCGGTCGCCACGGTCGCGGCCTGCGCGTTCGGCGCGGTTCTCTACAAGGTGGTGACGAGCGGCGCCGTCTCCGCGGCGATGCAGGCGCTGATCGGGAGGGCGCTCAATGGCCAGTTCTGAGCCGCGCGGGCGCGGGGACCGGGGGTCGGTCTCGGCGGAGGCCGCCATGGTGCTGCCGCTGATGGCCCTGGTCACCGGGGGGTTGGTGTGGATGCTGATGGTGGCCGCCGCGCAGATCCAGTGCGAGGACGCGGCCCGTACGGGGGCGCGGGCCGCCGCGCGGGCGGAACCGGCGTCGGCGACGCTCGCCGCCGCGCGTTCGGTGGCCCCTCGCGGCGCGCGGATCGGGGTCAGCCGCGACGGCGACCTCGTACGGGTGCGGGTCGAGGCCCCGACCTCCGGGCCCGGAGCGCTCTCGGTACGGCTCCACGCGCACGCGGCCGCGCTCGCCGAGGACACGGTGGGAGCGCCGCCGTGAGCGCGCGGGAAGCCGGCCCGGCCCGACGGGTACGGGGGCGGGGCACGCGGTGGGCCCGCGTGCCCGGGCCGCCGGGCGAGCGCAGGCGAAGGCCGCGGGGCGCGCAGGGCCGGTGGGCTCGCGACGGAGGCGCGGACGGGGGCGGCGCGCCGGACCGGTCGGCGAGGAGACGGGAGAGCTGGGGGGACCGGGGGTCGGCCACGGTGTGGGCGACGGTGGCGCTGGCGGCTCTGTGCGTGGTGTGCGCGGCGTTGCTGGCCATGGGCCAGGCGGTGGTGACCCGCCACCGCGCGGCGGGTGCCGCGGACCTCGCCGCCCTGGCGGCCGCCGACCACGCCCTGGAAGGACGCGTGGCGGCCTGCGCCCGGGCCGCGCACGTGGCGGCGGCCCACGGCGCCCGGGTGGTCCGCTGCGCGGTCCGCGGCGAGATCGCCGACCTCGCCGCGGAGACGACGTTCGGCCCGTTCACGACGACAGCCCGCGCCCGCGCGGGCCCCCCGGGCCCAACGGCGGCCACCCCACCCCCGTAACCGAGCGCGCCACGGTCGGCCTGTGCCCCGCGTGCCTCGCTCTCGCCCGGCCCCGGGCCCGCGCGCAGTTGCCCGCTCCATCGGCCGCCTGCCGTCAGGACGGGGCCGGCCGGAGCCCGACAGCGGGCCTGGCCCATTCGGGCCGTTGGACGGCCAACCGGCCGGAGGTGGCGCGCCGCGGTGTCAGGCCGGCGGGGTGGCGGCCTCCGGGGCCTTGGAGAGGAGCGTGGTGAGCAGGCGGACTGCCCCCCGCTTGTGCAGCGGCTCGTTGCCGTTGCCGCACTTGGGGGACTGGATGCACGACGGGCACCCCGCCTCGCACTCGCACGCGGCGATCGCGGCCCGCGTCGCGTGCAGCCAGGTGTACGCCGTGTGGAAGGCCCGCTCGGCGAAGCCCGCGCCGCCGGGGTGGCCGTCGTAGACGAAGACCGTCGGGAGCAGGGTGTCGGCGTGCAGCGGCACGGACACCCCGCCGATGTCCCAGCGGTCGCACGTGGCGAAGAGCGGCAGCATGCCGATGGACGCGTGCTCCGCCGCGTGCAGCGCCCCCGCCAGCTGCTCGGGGTTGATCCTGGCGGCGTCGAGCTGGTCCTCGGTGACCGTCCACCACACGGCCCGGGTGCGCAGCGTCCTGGGCGGCAGGTCGAGCTTGGTCTCGCCCAGCACCTCGCCGGTGAGGAGCCGGCGCCGGAGGAAGGAGACGACCTGATTGGTGACCTCCACCGACCCGAAGCACAGCCGGGAGTCGCCCCAGGGCACCTCCGTGGTGGTCTCCAGCACGGTGACGGCGGTGGTGTCGCGGGCGGTCGTCGCGTAACTGGGGTTCGCCTCCCGCACCAGGGCCACCGACTCGTCGAGGTCGAGTCGGGTCACCAGATACGTGCGGCCCTGGTGGAGGTGGACCGCGCCCTCGTGGACCGTGGTGTGGGCCGCCGCCGCGTCGACCGTTCCCAGCAGCCGGCCGGTGTCCTCCTCGACGATCTGTACGGGCGTGCCGCCCCCGCCCCGGATGTCGGCCAGGTCGGCGGCCCTCTCCCGGCGGGTCCAGTGCCAGGCCGTCGCCCGGCGGCGCAGCAGTCTGCGGGCCTCCAGCTGCGGTATGAGGCCGGGCGCCGCCGGCCCGAACAGCTCCAGATCGGCCTCGGTGAGCGGCAGCTCCTCCGCGGCGGCGCACAGATGGGGAGCGAGGACGTAGGGGTTGTCGGGGTCGAGCACGGTGGACTCCACGGGCTGCCGGAACAGCGCCTCGGGGTGGTGCACCAGATACGTGTCCAGCGGGTCGTCACGTGCCACCAGGACGGCCAGGGCGCCCTCTCCGCCCCGCCCGGCCCGGCCCGCCTGCTGCCACAGGGAGGCCCGGGTGCCGGGGTAGCCGGAGAGCAGCACCGCGTCGAGGCCGGAGACGTCCACCCCCAGCTCCAGGGCGGTGGTGGCGGCCAGCCCGAGGAGCTCGCCGGAGTGCAGCTTCCGCTCCAGCGCGCGGCGCTCCTCGGGCAGATAGCCGCCCCGGTACGCGGCCACCCGCCGGGGCAGCGAGCGGTCGACGGCGGCCAGCCGCTCCTGGGCGATCACGGAGACCAGCTCGGCGCCGCGCCGGGAGCGTACGAAGGCCACCGTACGGACGCCCTGCACGGTGAGGTCGGTGAGGAGGTCGGCGGTCTCCGCGGTGGCCGTGCGGCGCACGGGGGCGCCCTGCTCGCCCTGGAGGTCGGTCAGCGGCGGCTCCCACAGGGCGAACACCAGCTCGCCGCGCGGCGACGTGTCCTCCGTGATCTCCGCCACGGGCACGCCGGTCAGCCGGGTGGCCGTCAGCCCCGGCTCGGCCGAGGTGGCCGAGGCGAGGAGGAAGACCGGGTCGGCGCCGTAGCGGGCGCAGACGCGGCGCAGCCGGCGCAGCACCTGGGCGACGTGCGAGCCGAAGACGCCCCGGTAGCTGTGGCACTCGTCGACGACGACGAAGCGCAGGGCGCGCAGGAAGGAGGCCCACCGGGCGTGCCCCGGGAGGATGCCCAGGTGCAGCATGTCCGGGTTGGTCAGTACGTAGTTCGCGTACTGGCGGGCCCACTCGCGCTCCTCGATCGCGGTGTCCCCGTCGTAGACGACCGGCCGGACGGCGGTGCCGAGCGGGGCGGCGAGCTCCGCGACGGCCCGCCGCTGATCGGCCGCGAGCGCCTTGGTCGGCGCCAGGTACAGGGCGGTGGCGCCCCGGCGGTTGGGGGCCTCGTTCCCGTCGAGCAGCGCGCTGAGCACCGGGGCGAGATAGGCCAGCGACTTGCCGGAGGCGGTGCCCGTGGCGACGACGGCCGACTCGCCGCACAGCGCGTGCTCGATCGTGCGCGCCTGGTGTCGCCAGGGCCGTTCGATTCCGACGCGCCGAGCGGCCGCTACGACTTCCGGGCGGATCATCGTCGGCCAATCCGCATGCATCCCCGCACGTGGGGGCAAGTGCTCCGTATGAGTGATGCGCGCGGCCCGGTCGGACCCGGCGGTGAGCCGGTCGAGGACCGACCGGGGGGAAGGACGTACACCCGTGGGACGCGGGAGTTGATTGTTGGCCATCGGCACCGAGTGTGTCACTGGCGTGACGGAGAATGGGCTCAAGGCGTCGTGCGCGCCTGCTGGTAAGTGATTGAATGCCATCGCGGCTGCCGATCCATGGGGGGCGACCGCTCGATGCAAGGTGCTGGAGGTTCCGTGGACCTGTCCCTGTCGACCCGGACCGTAGGCGACCGCACGGTTGTCGACGTCGGTGGCGAGATTGATGTCTATACCGCGCCAAAGCTGCGCGAGCAGCTTGTCGAACTTGTCAACGATGGCAACTACCACCTCGTCGTCGACATGGAAGGCGTCGACTTCCTCGACTCCACCGGTCTCGGCGTCCTGGTCGGCGGCCTCAAGCGGGTTCGGGCGCACGAGGGCTCGCTGCGCCTGGTGTGCAACCAGGAGCGCATTCTCAAGATCTTCCGCATCACCGGCCTGACCAAGGTGTTCCCCATCCACACCTCGGTCGAGGACGCTGTCCAGGCGACCGACTGACCGTCGCCGTCCACAGCGGAAGAGACTGGGGGTGCCGGGCTGTGAGCCCGGGCCCCCTGAGACGCACGCCCGTACGACCGAGGGGGATGGCATGGCCACCGTTGAGCTCCGCTTCAGCGCCCTGCCCGAACATGTGCGGACCGCCCGCCTGGTGGCGGCCGCGGTGGCGCGCCGGGCCGGGGTCGACGAAGCCGTGCTGGACGAGGTGCGGCTGGCCGTCGGCGAGGCATGCTCCCGGGCCGTCGGGCTTCATGAACTGCACGGGGTGACGGCGCCCATTCGGGTGGTGCTGATCGAGGACGAGAAGAAGTTCTCCATCGAGGTCAGCGACGAGGCGCCGCATGCCGTGACCATCGGCGCCCCCGGCGCGGGCTCCGGCGCCGCGCACATCCCGGTCCCCGTCACGCCCGACGAGGCGGCGGCGGAGGAGGACGACGAGATGGGCCTCGCCGTGATCAGCGGGCTCGTCGACGATGTCGAGGTGAGCGCGGACGAGACCGGCGGTGTGATCCGGATGAGCTGGCCGCCCACGACGCCGGCCCCGGTTCTCTGACCCTCTGCCGCGTGCGGCGCCCGCGTGCGGCGCCTGGCCCTCCCTGAGGCCTGACACGGCCGTCCGACAGCTCCCCGGCACTCCTTGGCGCCCCCTGGCCCCATGTCGGCCTGTGGCGCCCCACCCTCCCCTGGAGCCCGCAGCCGGCCCGGGCGCGTTCCGACCCCCACGGCACACGCCCCCGCGCGGGTCATCCCATTCGCCCCACCGAAAACATCAGCCCCATTCGGCGTAGCGAAACAACGAAACCTCAAGCGTCACCACCGCTTCGCTGACGGGCGAATTTCCCAGCCGTCACCCGCCCGCCGGAGATCATTTATTGAGATCATTTCCCACCCGTCAGGGAAAGTGTCTCTTTCGCTCCTCCGAGGGAATTCCTGGAGTCCTCTCCGTTCGATCTTCGCTGGTGCAGGCGAATTCGCGTCCCGGCGCCCTGTTTTGATCCCGTCGGGCTCCCTACAATCCGTCCACATCTTGAGCTCAGGACGCCTGAGCGTGGCGGCTGTTCTTGGCGCATCGCGCCGCGGGAACCGCTGCGCGCCCATGTGCCAAACGTCAAGGAGGACGAATGGCGGGGCCTTCTACCCCTCTACAGCAGGACCTTCCCTCATCTCTCGCGGCCGCCGTACTGACCGATGGCAACCGGGTGATCGTGCTGGTCATCGCGGCGGTCGCGGTGGCGGCGCTGGTCGTCGCGGTGGCCCTGGTACGGCAAGTGCTCGCGGCGGGCGAGGGCACCGACGCCATGAAGAAGATCGCCGCCGCCGTGCAGGAAGGCGCCAACGCCTATCTCGCCCGGCAGTTGCGCACCCTCGGCGTTTTCGCCGTCGTGGTGTTCTTCCTGCTCATGCTGCTACCGGCGGACAACTGGTCGCAGCGCGCCGGACGTTCCGTGTTTTTCCTGATCGGCGCGCTCTTCTCGGCGGCCACCGGATACATCGGAATGTGGCTCGCCGTGCGCAGCAATGTGCGGGTCGCCGCGGCGGCCCGGGAGGCGACGCCGGGCGAGGGCGAGCCGGCCAAGGACCTCACGGCCGTTTCGCACCGGGCCATGAAGATCGCTTTTCGTACCGGCGGTGTCGTCGGCATGTTCACCGTCGGACTGGGCCTGCTGGGCGCCTCCTGCGTGGTGCTGGTCTATGCCGCCGACGCGCCCAAGGTGCTGGAGGGCTTCGGCCTGGGCGCGGCGCTCATCGCGATGTTCATGAGGGTCGGCGGCGGCATCTTCACCAAGGCCGCCGACGTCGGCGCCGACCTGGTCGGCAAGGTCGAGCAGGGCATTCCGGAGGACGATCCGCGCAATGCCGCGACCATCGCCGACAATGTGGGCGACAACGTCGGCGACTGCGCCGGTATGGCGGCCGACCTCTTCGAGTCGTACGCCGTCACCCTGGTGGCCGCGCTGATCCTGGGCAAGGTCGCCTTCGGCGACTCCGGCCTCGCCTTCCCGCTGCTGGTTCCGGCCATCGGCGTCGTCACGGCGATGATCGGCATCTTCGCGGTGGCTCCCCGGCGGTCCGACCGCAGCGGCATGACGGCCATCAACCGCGGGTTCTTCATCTCCGCGTTCATCTCGCTGGCCCTGGTCGCGGTCGCCGTCTACACCTATCTGCCGTCCTCGTACGCCGACCTCAAGGGCGTCTCGGACGCCGCGGTCGCGGCCCACGACGGCGACCCCCGGGTGCTGGCGCTGGTCGCGGTGGCCATCGGCATCGTGCTCGCCGCGCTGATCCAGCAGCTCACCGGCTACTTCACCGAGACGACCCGGCGCCCGGTGCGCGACATCGGCAAGACCTCGCTCACCGGCCCGGCGACCGTGGTGCTCTCCGGCATCTCCATCGGCCTGGAGTCGGCCGTCTACTCGGCCGTGCTGATCGCCCTCGGCGTCTACGGCGCGTTCCTGCTCGGCGGCACCTCCATCATGCTGGCGCTGTTCGCCGTCGCCCTGGCCGGCACCGGCCTGCTGACCACCGTCGGCGTGATCGTCGCCATGGACACCTTCGGCCCGGTCTCCGACAACGCCCAGGGCATCGCCGAGATGTCCGGCGACGTCACCGGCGCCGGCGCCCAGGTGCTCACCGACCTCGACGCCGTCGGCAACACCACCAAGGCCATCACCAAGGGCATCGCCATCGCCACGGCCGTGCTCGCCGCCGCCGCGCTCTTCGGCTCGTACCGCGACGCCATCGCCACCGCCGTCGCGGATGTGAACGCCAAGGCGGGGGAGATGAATCTGAGCCTGGACATCTCCCAGCCCAACAACCTGGTGGGGCTCGTCCTCGGCGCCTCGGTCGTCTTCCTCTTCTCCGGACTCGCCATCAACGCCGTGTCCCGGTCAGCGGGTTCCGTGGTGTTCGAGGTGCGGCGGCAGTTCCGCGAGCACCCCGGGATCATGGACTACACGGAGAAGCCGGAGTACGGGCGCGTCGTCGACATCTGCACCAAGGACGCGCTGCGGGAGCTGGCCACCCCCGGCCTGCTCGCGGTCATGGCCCCCATCGCGGTGGGCTTCACCCTCGGTGTCGGCGCGCTGGGCTCGTATCTGGCGGGCGCGATCGGCACCGGCACCCTGATGGCCGTCTTCCTCGCCAACTCCGGCGGGGCCTGGGACAACGCCAAGAAGCTGGTCGAGGACGGCCACCACGGCGGCAAGGGCAGCGAGGCCCATGCCGCCACCGTGATCGGCGACACCGTCGGCGACCCGTTCAAGGACACCGCGGGCCCGGCGATCAACCCGCTGCTCAAGGTGATGAACCTGGTGGCGCTGCTGATCGCCCCGGCGGTGGTGCAGTTCTCCTACGGGGACGACGCCAGCGTCGGCATCCGCGCGGCGGTCGCCGCGCTCGCCATCGTGGTCATCATCGGCGCGGTGTACGTGTCCAAGCGGCGCGGCATCGCCGTGGGCGACGACACCGCGACCGAGCGCGTCACACCGAAGAAGACGGACCCGGCGGTGGCCTCGTAACCACCCCGCCCCACCGCCCCCTTCGGGAACGGCCCGCCGGTGCGCCGGCGGGCCGTTCCCGTACGTAGGCTTTCCCCGCGCGGACCTTCCGCGCGCGGACCGCTCCCGTCCCCGGATCGGGCGATCGCTGGTGCAAATGGCTGCAATACGGGTCGTACGGGATGCCCGACTCGCGGAGCCCGGGCCCCTGGCGTGTATGTTCCGGGGCCGAGAGCCAGGGAAGGGACAGATCCGGTGAACAAGAAGCTCGTGGCAGCGCTGTCCGGCGGTGCGGCACTGGTCATGGCGCTGTCCGGTTGTGGCGACGAGGGCAACAAGGTCGACGACTACGCCAAGAAGGTCTGCGACGAGGTCCAGCCGCAGCTGAAGAAGATCTCGGACGCCAACCAGTCCATCGTCTCCACGGCGGCCGACGGCGAGCCGGACGACATCAAGAAGGCCGACTCGACGGCCTTCCAGCAGATCTCCGAGGCGTACGCGGCGATGTCCACCTCCGTGGACAAGGCCGGGGTCCCACCCGTCCAGGACGGCGAGAAGATCAAGACCGACTCCGTCAAGGAGCTCAACGACACCTCCAAGGCCTACGGCGAGCTGAAGAAGTCGGTGGACGGCCTCGACACCAAGGACCGGGGGAAGTTCGCCGAGGGGCTCAAGGGCGTCGCCGAGCAGCTCGACAAGGTGAACAAGATCGGCAACGACGCCGTCACCAAGCTCCAGTCCGGTGAACTCGGCAAGGCCATGGGCAAGCAGAAGGGCTGTCAGCGCAGCACCTCCCCGGCGCCCACCAAGGGGTCGTGACGGGGCCGTGCCCGGCACGAGCGGCCCGGAGAGCCCGGAGGGCCCGCGCAGCCCCGACAATGGTCGGGTGAGTACGCACAGCCTCCCCACGCCCGATCCCGGCCGCACCGCGCGTCTGCGCGAGGCGCTGCTGGCCGCCGCCTTCACCGCCGACGGCCTGCTGGACCTGCTCGGCGCCCCCGCCTATGCCGCGCTCGCCCGCAGCGAGACCGTCCCCGCCCTGCGCGCCACCCGCGGCGGCGGCCCGCTGGAGACGCTGGTCCGGCTCTTCCTGCTGCAGCGCCCGGTGCCCCTGGAGCGGGCCCGGGCGGCGCTGCCCGTCGAGGACTGTCTGGCCGACGGCTGGCTGGAGGAGACAGAACTGTCGGACGCCGGCCGCCAGGTGCGGGCACGCGTGGACGTGCGCCCGTACGGCGGCCCCGAGGGACAGGACTGGTGGATCGTCTCCGACCTCGGCTGTGCGGTGGGCGGCGCCTCCGGGATCGGCGCCGGGCCCGCGTCCGGGGTCGACCGCTCGCAGCTCGTCCTCGGTGTCGGCGGCGCCTCGACGACCCTGGCCGGGCTGACCGTCCGCACCCCCGTGGCGCGCGCCCTGGACCTCGGCACCGGCTCCGGCATCCAGGCGCTGCACGCCGCGCAGCACGCCACCCGGGTCACCGCCACCGACCTCAACCCGCGCGCGCTGCGCATCGCCGGGCTCACCCTGGCGCTGTCCGGCGCGCCGGAGGCGGATCTGCGCGAGGGCTCGCTCTTCGACCCGGTGGCGGACGAGGAGCCGTACGACCTGATCGTCTCCAACCCGCCGTTCGTCATCTCCCCCGGCGCGCGCCTGACCTACCGGGACGGCGGCATGGGCGGCGACGACCTGTGCCGCACCCTCGTCCAGCGCTCCGCCGACCACCTCGCCGACGGCGGCTACTGCCAGCTGCTGGCCAACTGGCAGCACGTCGCCGACGAGGACTGGCGGGACCGGGTGACCTCCTGGGTGCCGCGGGGCTGCGACGCCTGGATCGTGCAGCGCGAGGTGCAGGACATCGCGCAGTACGCGGAACTGTGGCTGCGCGACGCCGGCGACCACCGGGAGAGTCCGGAGCGGTACGCGGCCCGGTACGACGCCTGGCTGGAGGAGTTCGAGTCCCGGCGCACCAAGGCGGTCGGCTTCGGCTGGATCACCCTGCGCAAGTCCGGCTCCGACCGGCCCGCCGTGACCGTCGAGGAGTGGCCGCACCCGGTCGAACAACCGCTCGGGCCCACAGTACGGGCGCACTTCGAGCGACAGGACTTTTTGCGCGCCACCGATGACGCGGGACTGCTGGCGGCGCGCTTCCGGCTGGCCGACGAGGTCGTCCAGGAGCAGGTGGGCCTGCCGGGCGCGGAGGACCCCGAGCACGTCGTCCTCCGGCAGAACCGGGGGATGCGCCGGGCGACCAAGGTGGACACGGTCGGCGCCGGCTTCGCCGGGGTCTGTGACGGCTCGCTGAGCGCGGGGCGGATTCTCGACGCCATCGCGCAGCTGGTGGGCGAGGACCCGGTGGTCCTGCGGGACCGGACGCCCGAGTCGATCAGGCTGCTGGTCGAACAGGGCTTCCTGAACCCGGCCTGAGACGGCCGGCGCGCTGAACCCGGCCCGAGACGGCCGGCGCGGCGTCGGCCGGCGGTGTCGGACAGCGGCACCGCCAACGGCCGGCGGCTCGCGTTCACCCGGTGTTCGCGCCGGGGTCGCCCGCCCGTGCGACTCTCCAGCGGGGCGAGCGCACCGGGAGGCGAGGAGCGATGGAGAGCGGACCCGCGGCCTTCGCCGGAACGGCCTTCACGCTGTTCGGCGCGGGCCTGTTGATGTGGACGGCGGCCCGGCTGTGGCAGGGCGAGCCGGTCGCCCACGGGGCGCGCACGGCCTGGGCCACGGCGGCCGCCGCGCTGGTGGGCCTGGTGGCCGGCGGCACGGGGTGTTGGCTGCTGCTGCAGGTTTAGCAGGTTCAGCAGGTTTGACGGCGGGTGTCGGCAAAGGCCGCGGCCCGCGTCCGGATCAACCGGACGCGGGCCGCGGTGTGAGCACCGGTGACGGCGTCAGCCGCGCAGCACACGGCCCTGCTTGTCGGTGCGGTCGCTGCTGGCGAAGAACATGATCGCGTCGATCAGGGACCAGAAGCCGAGACCACCACAGGTCAGCAGCTGGGCTATCGCGATGCCGACGTGGCCGGTGTAGAACCGGCCGACACCCAGGGTGCCCAGGAAGAGCTGGAGGATGCCGGCGACGACCTTGGACTTGTCGGAGTACGGCTGTCCGTTGGGGGCGACGCCGTAGGGACCGGCGGCGGGGGGCTGAGCGGGGTACGACACGGGGATGACTCCTCGTCAACAAACATGAACTTCTCGGGGACGCTGCCGTTTAGCCGATGGGACGGCCGTACGGCAGTGCAGATTCAGACATTCCCAGGTCGCGCATGGTTGCCCGGCGGCGGAGATCGTAACCAACCGGTGATCAAGGCCCCGCGGCGCCGCTCAGCCCACCAGGTTGCGGGTGACCGCCCAGGCGACCGCGAGGCCCAGCACGGCGGCCGTGCCGCGCCGGCCCAGCCGCGGCCGGTAGCGCCGGCCGCGCAGCCCCTCCCACAGCCAGCGGCCGCCCAGATAGGCGGCGGCCGGCAGCCCCAGCAGGAGCAGCGCCGTGTTGTCGTGGAAGGCGGCGACGACGTCGCCGTGCATCAGGTCATAGGTCATCCGCGTGCCGCCGCAGCCGGGGCAGAGGAGCCCCGTGGCCCAGTTGAAGGGGCACCGCGGCAGCAACTGGCCGGATTCGTGCGGATTGCGCCCCCAGAGATAGGCGGCGCCGGCCAGACCGGCCATCAGTACGGAGAGAGGCGGCACGACCGGGTGGGAGAGCGCCCGTACGGTCGCGCCCAGCCGTCCGGGCAGCGCGGCTCGCGCCGTACGGTCGCCGGTGCCCGGTCCCGTACGGCGCGAGCCGCGCGCCGCCGCGTCGAGAGGGTGCCGCTCAGCCACGCAGAACGCGCCCCTGAGCGTCCGTCGCGTTGCTGCTCGACAGCAGCACGATCGCGTCGATCAGGGACCAGATGCCCAGGCCGCCGCAGGTGAAGAGCTGGCCCAGGGCCAGGCCGACGTGGCCGGTGTAGAAGCGGCCGACGCCGAAGCCGCCGAGGAAGAGCGAGAGCATGCCCGCCGCGACCTTGGACTTGTCGGAGTACGGGCGGCCGTAGGGGTCGTAGCCGTACGGAGCGCTCGGGTCGTAGCCGTACGGGGGCATCCCGGGGGCGGCCGCCGGAGCGGGCTGCGGGTAGCCGTATCCGGGCTGCGGGTATCCGTACGGTGCCTGCGGCGCCTGCCCCGGCTGACCGTACTGTGCTTGCCCGGGCTGCGGCTGACCGTACTGTGCCTGGCCGGGCTGCGGCTGGCCCGGCTGCGGGTAGCCGTACGCGGCGCCCTGCGGGGGCTGGGGCTGCGGGGGCTGCTGAGGCTGCTGGGGCTTCGCGTAGGGATTGGGCTCGGACATGTGTGGGACCCCCCGATGGTGAGCGACCGTGCGTCGTCGTTCGTCGATCGTCGTGCCGGATCGTCGTGCCAGTGGTGTGCGCTGCGCCGCGCCGCTCGCGGCCCGCGGCGCGCCCGGGATCTCTCCCGGGGCGCGGGGTGGCGCCGAGCGGCGGCGCGCGAGACATCCTGCCAGGCACCCCCGCGGCGCGGCGCGCGCGGTCCGGCCCGGCCCCGGGCGGGCGGGGAGGCGCCGTGTGACGATGCCCGGGACGTTGCGGTCCGGGCGGCGGGCAGGACGCTTGTCGGGTTACCGTTCGAGTGGCGTTGCGGGCTTTTCCCGTTTGACACGGGGGCGGGAGGTACCGTCACACTCCGCAGCGTCACCGTGTTGTCACCCCAGCGTCCGTTTGTATCGAGCCTCGACCGGAAGAAGAGCGAAGTTGTCCCCGACCAGCGACACCGCACAGGGCGGCGGCCGCCGACTCGTCATCGTCGAGTCGCCTGCCAAGGCGAAGACGATCAAGGGCTACCTGGGTCCCGGATACGTCGTCGAGGCCAGTGTCGGGCACATCCGCGACCTTCCGAACGGTGCCGCGGAGGTCCCGGCGAAGTACAAGGGCGAGCCCTGGGCACGCCTCGGCGTCAATGTGGACGCCGACTTTCAGCCGATCTATGTCGTCAACGCCGACAAGAAGAGCCAGGTCAGCAAGCTCAAGGAACTGCTCGCCGACTCGGACGAGCTCTTCCTCGCCACCGATGAGGACCGCGAGGGCGAGGCCATCGCCTGGCACCTCCAGGAGGTGCTCAAGCCCAAGGTCCCGGTGCGCCGGATGGTCTTCCACGAGATCACCAAGGACGCGATCCGGGAGGCCGTGGCCAACCCGCGCGAGCTGAACCAGCGCCTGGTCGACGCCCAGGAGACCCGCCGCATCCTCGACCGCCTCTACGGCTACGAGGTCTCGCCGGTGCTGTGGAAGAAGGTCATGCCCCGGCTGTCCGCCGGCCGGGTCCAGTCCGTGGCCACCCGGCTCGTCGTGGAGCGCGAGCGCGAGCGCATCGCGTTCCGCTCCGCCGAGTACTGGGACCTGACCGGAACCTTCGCCACCGGCCGCGCCGGTGACCCGACCGACCCCGGCACGCTCGCCGCCCGCCTCGCCAGCGTCGACGGGCGCCGGGTGGCCCAGGGCCGCGACTTCGGCTCGAACGGCCGGCTCAAGGACAGCGCCCAGGTCCTGCACCTGAACGAGGCCGACGCCCGCGCCCTGGCCGCCGCGCTCGCCGAGACCTCCTTCGCGGTCCGGTCCGTCGAGTCCAAGCCGTACCGCCGCTCGCCGTACGCCCCGTTCCGCACGACCACCCTCCAGCAGGAGGCGTCGCGCAAGCTGGGCTTCGGGGCCAAGGCGACCATGCAGATCGCGCAGAAGCTGTACGAGAACGGCTTCATCACCTATATGCGTACCGACTCGACCACGCTGTCGGAGACGGCGGTGGCGGCGGCCCGCGCCCAGGTGACCCAGCTCTACGGCGCCGACTACCTGCCGGACAAGCCGCGGCAGTACGCGGGCAAGGTCAAGAACGCCCAGGAGGCGCACGAGGCGATCCGGCCGTCGGGTGATCGTTTCCGCACCCCGGCCGAGACCGGTCTCACCGGCGACCAGTTCCGCCTCTACGAGCTCATCTGGAAGCGGACCGTCGCCTCCCAGATGAAGGACGCGGTCGGCGACTCCGTCACCGTACGGATCGGTGGCACCGCCGCCGACGGCCGGAAGGTCGAGTTCTCCGCCTCCGGCAAGACCATCACCTTCCACGGCTTCATGAAGGCCTATGTGGAGGGCGCGGACGACCCCAACGCGGAGCTCGACGACCGCGAGCGCCGGCTGCCCCAGGTGGCCGAGGGCGACCCGCTGTCCGCCGAGGAGATCACCGCCGACGGCCACGCCACCAAGCCCCCGGCCCGCTACACCGAGGCCTCGCTGGTGAAGGAGCTGGAGGAGCGGGAGATCGGCCGCCCGTCGACGTACGCGTCGATCATCGGCACCATCCTCGACCGCGGGTACGTCTTCAAGAAGGGCACCGCCCTGGTGCCCTCCTTCCTGTCCTTCGCGGTGGTCGGGCTGCTGGAGAAGCACTTCGGCCGGCTGGTCGACTACGACTTCACCGCCAAGATGGAGGACGACCTCGACCGCATCGCCGCCGGCGAGGCGGAGGCCGTGCCGTGGCTGCGCCGCTTCTACTTCGGCGAGCCCACCGAGGGCACCGCGGGCGGCGCCGCCGAGGCCGGCAACGGCGACGGCGACCACCTCGGCGGCCTGAAGGAGCTCGTCACCGATCTGGGTGCGATCGACGCCCGGGAGGTTTCGTCCTTCCCGGTCGGAGAAGGCATCGTGCTGCGCGTCGGCCGTTACGGCCCCTATGTCGAGCGGCCCTCGGACGTCGAGGGCGAGCCCGGCCAGCGGGCGGACGTGCCCGACGACCTGCCGCCGGACGAGCTCACCGTCGAGCTCGCCGAGGAACTGCTCGCGAAGCCGAGCGGCGAGCGCGTGCTCGGCACGGACCCCGAGCCGCCGCACCACCCGATCATCGCCAAGGACGGCCGCTACGGCCCGTACGTCACCGAGGTGCTGCCCGAGGGCACGCCGAAGACCGGCAAGAACGCGGTGAAGCCGCGCACGGCGTCGCTGTTCAAGTCGATGACGCTGGACACCGTCACGCTCGAGGACGCCCTCAAGCTGATGTCGCTGCCGCGGGTGGTGGGCACCGACCCCGAGTCGGGCGCCGAGATCACCGTCCAGAACGGCCGCTACGGCCCGTATCTGAAGAAGGGCACCGACTCGCGCTCCATCGAGACCGAGGACCAGATCTTCACCATCACGCTGGACGAGGCGCTGGCGATCTACGCCCAGCCGAAGCAGCGGGGCCGGGCGGCCGCCAAGCCGCCGCTGAAGGAGCTGGGCGCCGACCCGGTCAGCGGGCGGCCGGTGGTGGTGAAGGACGGCCGCTTCGGGCCGTATGTCACCGACGGGGAGACGAACGCCACGCTGCGGCGCGACGACGACGTCGAAACGATCACCCCGGAGCGCGGCTTCGAGCTCCTGGCGGAGAAGCGGGCCAAGGGCCCGGCGAAGAAGACCGCCAAGAAGGCGCCGGCGAAGAAGGCCGCCGCGAAGAAGACGGCGACCACGGCGAAGAAGACCGCCGCCAAGAAGACGGCGGCGAAGAAGACGGCCGCCGCGGGCGCCACGAAGAAGACGGCGGCCAAGAAGGCGACCGCCTCGGCGAAGGCCGCCGCGGGGCCCGAGGACGCCTCCTAGGCGCCGTTCACCCGGGCGCCCCTCCGGGGCCCCGGACTCCGGATAGGCTGGCCGGATGACGCGTACCGAGCAGCCAACGGACGTGACCACCACTTCCGGCGCCCTCGCCGAGGACTCCCGTGAGCGCGCCGTACGAGCCCTGCTGCGACTCCCCGCACTGAGGCGCCTGTGGAGCGCCCAGCTCGTCGGCGGCGTCGGCGACGCCCTGTCGGTGCTGGTGCTCGTTCTGCTCGCGCTCCAGGCGGCCGTCGCCGAGGGCTCCCTCGGAGGCGGTTATCGCGGCGCGGCCCTCGCCGTCGCCGCGGCCTTCGGGGCGCGCCTCCTGGCGACCCTCCTCCTCGGCGCCGTCCTGCTCGGCCCCCTGTCGTCGCTCACCGCGCCGTCGGGGCCGCTGGACCGCCGCTGGACGATGATCGGCGCGGACGGGGCGCGGCTGGGCCTGTTGGTCGTCGCGCCCCTGTGGATCGACTGGACACCGGCCCACGCGCTGACCGTCCTGCTCGCCACCGCCTTCGTCACCGGCGCCGCCGAGCGGATCTGGACGGTCGCCAAGGACGGCGCCGCGCCGGCGCTGCTGCCGGCGCCCCCGGCCGAGGGCGCGGCCGTACGGCCCCTGCCCGACCACCTGGACGCGCTGCGCCGCCTCTCGCTCCGTACGGGCTTCGTCGCGCTGCCCCTCGCGGCCGCCACGCTGCTGCTGATCACGCTGGTCAGCAATCTCTTCGGGTCCGGCATCGAGTGGTTCCACCTGCACCAGGTGGCGCTGGCCTCCTACGTGGCCGCAGGACTGTTCGCGGCCTCGATCTCGGTCCTGTACGTGCTCGAACTGCCCGGCGGTCAGACCCCCCGCCCGCGCTCGCCCCTGGAGGGGCTGCGCAGGCCGGCCAAGAGCTCCGCGTCCGGCACCGCGGCCGACAAGGGCCGTACGGGCGCCGTCCCGCTGTTGGTCCTCGCCTGCGCCGCCGTCGCGGGCGCGATCGCGGGCGCCGTGGGCGTGGCCGCGCTCCAGGCGCGGGACCTGGGCGGCGGCCCCGTCTCCTTCGCCCTGCTGGTCCTCGCCCTCACCGGCGGCACCTGTCTCGGCATTCGTACGGCGCGCAAGGTGCTGCCCGCGCTGTCGCGCCGCCGGCTGCTGGCCCTGTCCATCACCGTCACCGGGATCGCCCTGCTCGCCGCGGGGCTCACCCCGGACCCGACGACCGTACTGCTGCTGCTCCTGCTCGCCGGCACGGGCGCGGGCATCGCCGCCAACACCGGACACACCCTCCTGGACCAGGAGACGGAGCAGGCGCGCAAGGCCCGTACGACGGAGCACCTGCACGCCGTGGTCCGCCTGCTGGTCGCGCTGGGCGCGCTCGTCGCCCCGCTGCTGGCGGCCGGGATCGGACCGCACCGGCTGGCCGACGGCTCGTTCGTCTTCGCCCACGGCGGCGCGGCCTTCACCCTGATGCTGCTGGGCGCCCTGCTGCTGCCGGTGGCCGCCGTCGTCCTGGGCAGGCTCGACGACCGGCAGGGCGTGCCGCTGCGGCGCGACCTGCGGGACGCGCTGCGCGGCGGCGACCCGGAGCAGGCGCCGGCCGCGAAGGGCTTCTTCATCGCCCTGGAGGGCGGCGACGGCGCCGGCAAGTCGACCCAGGTCGAGGCCCTGGCGGAGTGGATTCGCGCCAAGGGCCACGAGGTCGTCGTCACCCGCGAGCCGGGCGCCACGGCGATCGGCAAGCGGCTGCGCTCCATCCTGCTGGACGTGTCGAGCGCGGGGCTGTCGAACCGGGCCGAGGCGCTGCTGTACGCGGCGGACCGGGCCGAGCACGTCGACAGCGTCGTCCGGCCCGCGCTGGGGCGCGGCGCGGTGGTCATCTCCGACCGCTACATCGACTCCTCCGTGGCCTACCAGGGCGCCGGGCGCGACCTGTCGCCCACGGAGATCGCCCGCATCTCGCGCTGGGCGACGGACGGCCTCGTGCCGCATCTGACCGTTCTGCTCGACGTCTCGCCCGAGACCGCGCGGGAACGCTTCACCGAGGCCCCGGACCGGCTGGAGTCCGAGCCGGCCGAGTTCCACCAGCGGGTGCGGGCCGGGTTCCTCGCCCTGGCCGCCGCCGACCCGGCGCGGTATCTGGTGGTGGACGCCGGCCAGGCCCCGGAGACCGTCACCACGGCCGTACGGCACCGCCTCGACCAGATGCTGCCGCTGTCGGAGGCGGAGATCGCGGCGCGCGAGGAGGCCCGCAGGGCCGCCGAGGAGGAGCGCCGCCGCCGGGAGGCCGAGGAGGCCGCCCGCAAGGCCGAGGAGGAGCGGCTGGAGCGCGAGCGCCAGGAGCAGCTCGCCAAGCTGCGCGCCGAGGAGGAGGAGCGCAAGCGCCACGAGCTGGAGGAGGCGCGCCGCCGTGAGCTGGAGCGGCAGGCCGAGGAGGCCCGCCGCAGGGCCGAGGAGGCGCGTCGGCTGGCCGAGGAGGAGCGCAAGCGCCGCGAGGCGGAGGAAGCCGCGCGGGTGGCCGAGCAGGAGCGGCTGAGGCGCCTGGCGCAGGAGCAGGCGCGGCTCCGGGCGGAGGCGGAGGCCCGCCGCCTGGAGAAGCAGCGCAAGGCCGAGGAGGCCCTGCTGCGGGCCGAGCAGGCCCGGCTGGAGGCGGAGGCGCGGGAACGGGCCGAGGCGCGGGAGCGCGCGGAGGCGCGGCGCGATCCCGTGCTGGGCACCAGCCGACGGCGCGCGGAGGGGCGTCCGGGTGGCGCCGAGGACGGCCGGGGCGAGACGTCGGAGTCCGAGGTGACGCAGACGGTTCCGATGCCGAAGGCCGATCCGCGGGTGGCGGCGGCCGCGCCGTCCGGAGCGGAGCCGTCCGGAGCGCGACCTTCCGATTCCTCACCCGGTGCCACGTCCGGTTCCGCGGCGGGTTCCGCGGCGGGTTCCGATGCGGAGAAGACGACCGTTCTGCGGCCCGTGCGGCCCGTACGGTCCGAGGGCGGTGCCGGTACCGGTGCCGATGCCGGGGACGACCCGCGTACCGCCGAGGCGCCGACGGACGAGACCGCCGTACTGCCGCCGGTCCGCCCCGACGCGGAGGAGACCGCCGTACTGCCGCCGGTTCGTCCCGAGGCGGACGAGACGGCCGTACTGCCGCGCACATCCGCCGGGGACGACGCCGACGAGACCGCGGTGCTTCCGCCCGTACGGGGCGAGGCCGGCGCGGGCGCGGACGCGGGCCGTTCCGCCGCGGGGAGCGCGCCGCGGTCGAAGCCGCGGCACCCCGAGCGCCCCGCCGACCCGACGGACCGGGTGCCCCCGTGGCTCTTCCGCCCCGAGGACGAGGAGGCGCGCCCCGCGGCGACCGACCCGGACGCCGAGCGGACCCGGGAGCTGCCCCAGGTGGACCCGGCATCCGGCCGGCCTGTCACCGAGGACCGATCCCGGCGGCGGCCCGCGTGGGCCGAGCCGGCCCCCGCCGAGGACCAGGCGCCGTCGCTCGCCGACGAGCTCCTCGGCCCGCCGGAGGACGAGGACGACCAGCGCCGGCGGCGCCCCCGCCGCGGCTGACCCACGGAAGAACGGAAAAGCAGGAGACGAGGGCCCGCGCCGGGACACGGCGCGGGCCCTCGCGCGTAACGGGGCGCTCGGGCCCGGTTTCGAGCCGTGGGCAGGGGCCCCGCGGGGAGCGGGCGCCGAGCCTCGCGCCGAGCGTGGGCCGGGAGTGTCAGTGGCGTGCCCCACAATGGAACGCGCACGGCGGCGCACGGCGAAGGGACGGCTATGGCGGTGTGGGACGACCTGGTCGGGCAGGACCGGGTGACGGAGCAGCTCGCCGCCGCCGCGCGCGACGCGGACGCCCTGGTGACGGCCGACGAGGCCGCGGGCCAGGCCCCTTCCGGTGCCGATGACGCGCCCCCCGAGGCGCCGGCGTCGTCGAAGATGACGCACGCCTGGCTGTTCACCGGCCCCCCCGGCTCCGGCCGCTCCACCGCCGCCCGCGCCTTCGCCGCCGCGCTCCAGTGCGTCAGCCCCGACCGCGCCCTGGGCGGCGCCCCCGGCTGCGGCTTCTGCGACGGCTGTCACACCGCCCTCATCGGCACCCACGCCGATGTCGAGGTGGTCCGCACCGATCTGCTGTCGATCGGCGTGAAGGAGACCCGCGAGCTCGTACGGCGCGCCCAGCTCTCCCCGGCCGTCGGCCGCTGGCAGGTGATCGTCCTGGAGGACGCCGACCGCCTCACCGAGGGCGCGGGCAACGTCCTGCTGAAGGCCGTCGAGGAGCCCGCCCCCCGTACCGTCTGGCTGCTGTGCGCGCCGTCGATCGAGGACGTGCTGCCCACGATCCGCTCGCGCTGCCGGCACCTCACGCTCCGCACCCCGCCGGTCGACGCCGTCGCGGATGTGCTGGTCCGCCGGGACGGCATCGAGCCGGAGCTGGCGGCCTCCGTCGCCCGCGCCACCCAGGGGCACATCGGCCGGGCCCGCCGGCTGGCCACCGACGAGCGGGCGCGGGCGCGCCGGGCGGCCGTGCTGAAGCTCCCGCTGCGGGTCGCCGACATCGGCGGCTGTCTGAAGGCGGCGCAGGAACTCGTCGACGCCGCCGCGGAGGACGCCAAGCAGGTGGCCGACGAGGTGGACACCAAGGAGACCGAGGAGCTGAGGGCCGCCCTCGGCGCCGCCGCCGGCACCGGAGGCCGGCTGCCGCGCGGCACGGCGGGCGCGATGAAGGAGCTCCAGGACCGCCAGAAGCGGCGGGCGACGCGTACCCAGCGCGACAGCCTGGACCTGGCCCTGGTGGACCTCACCGGCTTCTACCGCGATGTGCTCGCCCTCCAGCTCGGCTCCTCCGTGGGCCTGGCCAACGAGAGCGAGCGGGACGCCGTGGAGCGGGTCGCCCGGGACTCCACGCCGGAGCGGACCCTGCGCCGGATACAGGCGGTGATCGCCTGCCGGGAGGCGCTGGACCGCAATGTGGCGCCGCTGCTGGCGGTGGAGGCGATGACCATGGCGCTGCGCGCGGGCTGACGGCGTACGGACCGGGGCGGCCGGGGGCGCACGCGCCCGGGGCTCGGCCGGTCGGACACCTTCGTCAACCGGAAACGGCAGGGCGAAAAACACTCCGAAGCGAACACGTACGGTGGCACTGCGGCTACGCTCAATGATCCCGTACGCGGATGGACGCGATTGAGCGCGGATGACCGTGAATGACGTGAACGACGTGAACAACTGGCGGTCGTGCCGCGCGACCCGGGTGAGAACTGAGGTAGGGCTCATGGACACCAGCCGACTGCTCCGCACCACCGGCACCGTTCTCGCGGTGGCCGGCTTGCTGATCTCCGGCTGCTCGTCGAGTGGTTCGACACCGAGCGCGTCGGCGACCCCCAACGCGTCCGCCTCCCCCTCCGGCGACATCGTGGCGGGCGGCGGCGCCTCCGTACTGCGGCCCCTGGCGGCCGAGATCCCGGCCGGCCTCAAGCCGTACTACGAGCAGAAGGTGTCCTGGCGCGCCTGTGGAGTGCCCGGCTTCGAATGCGCCACGATCCGCGCCCCGCTCGACTACGACGCCGTCGACGGAACGAACGGTCAGGGCGGCGCGAACGGGCAGGGCGGGAGCCGGGCGCGGGCCGCCGTGGAGGAGGTGGAGCTCGCCGTCTCCCGCAAGAAGGCCACCGGCCCCGGCAAGCGCCTCGGCTCTCTCCTGGTGAACCCCGGCGGCCCCGGCGGCTCGGCCATCGGCTACCTGCAGAGCTACGCGGCGATCGGCTATCCCGCGCCGGTCCGCGCGCAGTACGACATGGTGGCCGTCGACCCGCGCGGCGTGGCCCGCAGCGAGCCCGTGCGCTGCCTGTCCGACGCGGAGATGGACGCCTACACCGTCGTCGACCAGACCCCCGACGACCAGCGCGAGGTGGACCGGCTGGTGACGGCCTACCGCACCTTCGCCCAGGGCTGCCAGAAGCGGTCGGGGCGCGTCCTGTCGCATGTGTCGACGATCGACTCGGCGCGCGACATGGACGTGCTGCGGGCGGTGCTGGGCGACGAGAAGCTCACCTTCGTGGGCGCCTCGTACGGCACCTTCCTGGGCGCGACGTACGCGGGCCTCTACCCCGGCAGGGTCGGCCGGCTGGTCCTCGACGGCGCGATGGACCCGTCCCTGTCGGCGCTGCGCATGAACCGCGACCAGACCGCTGGCTTCCAGACCGCCTTCCGGGCGTTCGCCGACGACTGCGTCGACCGGGACGACTGCCCGCTCGGCACGGGAAGCGCGGAGGAGGCCGGCGAGAAGCTGCAGGGCTTCTTCCGGAAGCTCGACGCGCAGCCGGCGCGCGCCGGCCAGAAGCGGGAGCTGACCGAGTCGCTGGCGACCACGGGTGTGATCGCGGCCATGTACGACGAGGGCGCGTGGCAGCAACTGCGCGCGGCCCTGCGCAGCGCCATGGACGGCGACGGCAGTCCTCTGCTGCGGCTCGCGGATCTGTACTACGAGCGGGACGCCAACGGCAGCTATGCCAACCTGATGTTCGCGAACCCCGCCGTGAACTGCCTGGACCTGCCGCCGGCCTTCCGCGGCCCGGACGACGTACGGCGGGAGCTGCCGTCCTTCCGCGAGGCATCGCCGGTCTTCGGCACGGGGCTGGCGTGGGCCGCGCTGAACTGCTCGTACTGGCCGGTCGAGCCCACGGGCCGCCCGGTGCGGATCGAGGCCAAGGGCGCGGCGCCGATCGTGGTCGTGGGCACCACCCGCGACCCGGCGACCCCGTACGTGTGGGCGCAGGGCCTGGCCGGCCAGCTGGAGTCGGCGTCGCTGCTGACGTACGACGGGGACGGGCACACGGCGTACGGGCGGGGGAGCGACTGCGTGGACACGGCGATCAACACGTATCTGCTGGAGGGGAAGGCGCCGAAGGGCGGCACGAAGTGCCGTTAGGGCTTTTGGTAGGGCTTTTGACGCGGCCGGGGTCCCGGCCCGGCGGCCAGGGCGCGGCCCGGTGAGCGGTGGGTCGGCTCAGTGGGCGGATGGGCCGGCCCGGTGATCCGTGGTCGCGGCCCGGTGGATCAGTGGGCGGCGGTCGCCGAGAAGCCGCGCGGCACCAGCCACACGGCGAGCAGCGTGACCACGAGCACGAGGCCCATCGAGACGTACGCGGTCGTGGTGAGCGCGCTGTCGAAGGACTCCTGGGCGGCGCGGAGCACCTCGGCGCCCGCGGTGCCGCCGGTCTGCTCGGCGACCTCGGACGCGCCGCCGACCGACTCGCGGGCGGAGTGCAGCTCGCCGTCCGACAGCGGCAGGCCGTCCGTCCGGCCGACCATCCGGCTGGTGTAGACGGCGCCGTGGATGCTGCCGAGCAGGGCCACGCCGAGGCCGACCCCGAGCTCGTACGAGGTCTCCGACACCGCGCCGGCCTGCCCCGCGCGCTCCGCCGGGACCGCGGAGATCATCACGGAGGCGGAGGCGGTGATCGCGAGGCCGTCGCCCGCGCCGAGGGCGGCCAGCACGACGGCGACGACCCAGTAGTGCGTCGGCTCGGGCGAGAGCGCGAGCAGGGCGAAGCCCGCCGCCAGCGCGCCGAGGCCGATGGCGAGCACGGAGCGGACCCCGAGGCGCTCCATCAGCCGGGGCGAGAGCAGCGCGCCGGCCAGCGCGGCGATGGCGACGGGGAGCGTACGCAGGCCGGCCTCGAACGGTGAGTAGCCGTGGACGTACTGGAGCCACAGCGAGACCAGGAAGAGCGCGGCGCCAATCGCGAGCATGGCGAGGAGGGTGGCCAGCGCGGCGGCGAGGAAGGCGCGGTTGGTGAACAGCCGCACCTCCAGCAGGGGGTCGGCCAGCCGGAGTTGGCGGCGCGCGAACACGGTGAGCACGAGGAGGGCGAGGGCGAGCAGCGCGAGGTCGCCGACCGCCAGGCTGCCCTTCGCCACGTGCTTGATGGCCCAGGCGAGCGCGACGATGCCGACGACGGAGAGCAGGGCGCTCGGCCAGTCCAGCCGGTGGTCGGGGTGCGCGTCGCGGTATTCGGGCAGCAGCCAGATCCCGGCGGCGACCGTGACGAGCACGATGGGGACGTTCACCCAGAACGCCGCCGCCCAGCCGAACCGCTCCACGAGCAGCCCGCCGATCAGCGGCCCCACGGCCGCGCCGGCTCCGGCCACGGCGGCCCAGACGCCGATGGCGAGCGCCCGCTCGCGGGCGTTGGTGAAGATGTTGCGGATGAGGGACAGGGTGGAGGGCATGACCATGGCCCCGCCGATGCCCAGCAGTACGCGGCCGGCGATCAGCTGGGCGGAGGAGTCGGCGGTGGCGGCGACGACCGAGGCCAGCCCGAACAGGACGAACCCGGTCAGGAAGAGCATCTTGCGCCCGTGCCGGTCGCCGATGGCGCCCGCGGTGACGAGCAGGCCGCCCAGGACGAGCCCGTAGATGTCGATGATCCACAGCTGGGCGAGGGCGCCGGGGCGGAGATCGTCGATGAGGGAGGGCAGTGCGACGTTGAGGATGGTCGCGTCCATGGCCACCAGGAGGAGGCTGGCGCAGAGGACGGCGAGCATGGCCCAGCGGTCGCCGCCGCCGGCGGCGCCGGCGGCGTGCCGGCCGCCCTGGCCGGGGTGGGGGCCGCTCCGCGCCCAGCTCGGCGGCCGGCGCGGTCCGGGGCCGCTCGCCGCCGGGCCCCCGCGCCCGCCGCGGCTTCGGCTTTCTCGGGCGTCGGCGCTGGGGCCGGAAGCGGAGCCGGGGCTGGGGCCGGAACCGGGGCCGGAGCCGGGGCCGGAGCTGGGGCCGGAGCCGGGCTCGGATTCGCCGTGCGAGGGGTCTCGCGCCACGGGCACCTCACTCTCCGCCGGGCGCACGGGGGGCGTGCGCCACCGGGCACATGGGCGTGATGCCCAGGAATGAGAACCTCGGCCCAGTATGTGCGGCTCCGTCCGCCCGGCGCGACCGGAGTGCCTCGGCGGGCGATCCCGCCCCCAAACCCCGGTGCGAGGCACCCCGCCCGACTGTGTAGACTTGGCGCCGTTGCGGTTCCCGTTCCCGTGCTCCACGGCGAACATTTCCGCAGCTCGCCGCCTTAGCTCAGTCGGCCAGAGCGACGCACTCGTAATGCGTAGGTCAAGGGTTCGATTCCCTTAGGCGGCTCAGAGAAGGGCCAGGTCAGACACCGTCTGACCTGGCCCTTTCTGTTGCCCGGGCGGCACAGCGGCACCTCAACAGCATCAGCGGGAGGGCAGGCGTGAGCTTCTGGCTGCAATCAGGGAACCCTGAGACCTTGGAGGTCGGGTCGGCGGCGGACATGGCGGACGCGACGGGGCAGATGTATCCCATGGGGGCCGAGGACGCGATCCTGTTCTGGAACCGGGTTCCGGTGCGGCTTGAATACCGATACGACATCCCTGTCCTGCTTGATGATCTCGTTCCGCTGCTGGAAGAAGTCCAGAATCCGGCGTTCTCTCACACGCAGGTGCACTGGGGGTCCGACACATTCTCCGCTGAATGGGATCTCGCGCGTGATGGGGATGGGCTCAGGATTGATTCTCGCTGGGAAAGCGTGCACGGGGGCTACGAGTTTTTGCTCAATGATCGGAGTCGGTTGACCGTCGGGATCGTTTCCTTCGTCTCCGAGTGGCTGAAAGTGCTCCGCAGGATCACATCGGACCTCAGCGTCTGCCGCGTCGCCCTGGAGGACGATGACATCGCGGTCCGGGTGAAAGCGCTGTTGTCGATGTCGAGCTGACCCCCCGGTAGAGCGCCGCCATCACCTCGATGACTTTGGCCGCCTCCAACTCGTCGAGCTGTGTCAAGCCCGCGCGCTCGACCTCTTCATCGGGGTCAGGGATGCGATCTGCCGGCTCCCAGCGCAGGTTCGGGCTGAACCGCTCGTCGTACTGTTCGTCCCGCAGCTCGCGGCGCCTGAGCAGCGGCCCCTGGCCATCGGGCCCGCACACGGGCGTCTGGTTGCCCCGCCGGGCACATGGGTCAGGTATTCCTCAAGCTCGTCGGAGAGATCGCGCGGGAGCCGAAACTCCGGGGCCACGTGTGGGGTGACATCAAAGAATGGCCACTCGTTCTCGACGGAGTAGGCCTGGGCCCACACGGCCGCCCGCCGCATGTATTCGCGCATCAGGACGCGGCGTGACATGACATGCCTGAACGCGTCGTCCCAGCTGCCGATCCATTCCACCGCACGGAGGCGATTCAGCATGGGGGATGGTGTTCGGTAAGTCATTTCAGTTCGCTTCCCTTCGGCCTGGGTCTTGGAAGCACCGGGACCGGGCGCCCGTGACATGCGGTCATCGAGCCGGGCCGTGCCGGGCGTCGTACGTTCGGGTTCACGCCCGTTCCCGCGCGGTCCGGCCGGGCGGTCGTACGGGGCCCGGCGGGGCGGGAACGGGGTCATGGGCGTGCGAAAGCGCTCGCCCCCCGCGCGCCGGTATGCGAAGCTGCTGGTCACCGTTGTTGTACCGGCTGGAGGTCCACATGGCAGAGACACCCGAACATATTGAGGCCGAGACCGACGCCGATGATGTGAAGCGCAAGTTCCGGGAGGCCCTGGAGCGCAAGACCCGCGGGTCCCAGGAGCGCCAGGCGCACGAGGACGGGCGGTCGAAGGTGAACGGCATGCAAGGGCCGAGCGCCCAGCGCCGCAACTTCCGTCGCAAGTCGGGCTGAGCCGGCCCGGCCCACGTCGGGGCCGGCCGTCATCAGGGAGGAGGCAGTCCCCAACGGGCGCCTCCTTCCTCTCGTTTCGGCCGCCGCCGCGGCCCCCGCGCGCCCCCGTGAACCCCCGGGC